>DATLZA010000076.1 GCA_035574235.1 Planctomycetota bacterium
CCGGGCTCGCTTCGCTCGCCGAGGGTGAGGGCGCGCGAAGAGGAAAAACTATGGGTTTAAAGAAAATGAGGAGCGGGACCACGTTGATCCGGTCGGAGGACTGAGATATTCGGTGGCCCTAAAAATGGGGAGCACCCCCGACGGATACGGTATGAGCCCATCCGAGAACCAAGCGAAAGACTATCGCGCCCGCATTTACGAGCGATACGCGAGCCGCTTCCAGGATGCTCCCGCTGCTCCCGACCCGGCGGCCGCGCGGCGCTGGGGGCGCGCCTATCGCCATTATCTGCGCGGCTGGCTGCCCTCCCGGCCGGATGCGCACATCCTGGATCTGGCGTGCGGATACGGTCGATTGCTCCAATTCTATTGCGATATGGGCTACACCAATGTCTACGGTGTGGACGTCAGCCCCGAGCAAGTGGCCCACGCGCGGAAGGTCACCCCCCAGGTCACTGAATCCGATGCCCTGGATTTCCTAGCCGAACATCCGGGTCGATTCGATCTGATCTCCGGTCTGGACATCGTCGAGCACTTCCGTAAAGACGAGGTGCTCCGTTTTCTCGATTTGTGCTACGCCGCCCTGAGACCCGGCGGGCGACTGATTCTCCAGACACCCAATGCAGACAGCCCGTGGGGAACCCAGCATCGTTACAACGATTTTACACACGAGGTTATCTTCAATCAGAACGCCCTATCGCGCCTCATGAACCTTACGGGATTCGAAGCCGTCGTGGCGCGGGAGCAGGGTCCGATTCCCTGGGGCTATAGCCTTGCGTCGACGGTACGCTGGTGTCTCTGGCAGTTGATCCGCGCGGGGCTCCTGGCGTGGAATCTCGTTGAAACGGGCGATGCGGGAAGCGGGGTGCTTACGCGGATCTTTATAATTTCTGGTCAGAGGGGGCCGTAGAACAAGATTTTCGGCAGAATGCACGAAACGGCATTCTTTACGCGGCGGCGCCCTTTGACCCGTCCCCCAGGAGCGTGCAGAACGGCCCAATTCAGATTCTTGATGATCGCGGGATTGAGATATTCGGTAGCCTTGAAATGGGCAGCACCTGAGACTTCTGAGATCCGTGTCGGTTGACCCTATGACGGTTCTGAATCATCTTATTCGGTGGATTCCTTCTTCCCTTCGATGGCGTATTGGTCGCACCCTTTATATGCATGCCCGGGGAGACATTCCGAACGACATGCGAACTAATGGTGAGCTTTTTCTGCAGCGCCGCGTACTCGACCTGAACCTGCGCAAACCGAACGTTCAGCGACGTCTTGTACTCCTTGACGTGGGGGCGAACCTCGGCGATTGGACTGCATATGCCTTGGCTCATATCGATCGTCATTGGGGCTCCGACTGCCCCGTATCAATAATCGCTTTTGAGCCTGACCCTGCGGCGGCCGAACATCTGAGGCATCGCTTTCAAGCCAGAAGAGAAGTCCGGATCGAACAGATTGCGCTTTCATCACGAAGCGGTACGGCCGCTTTTTTCCGCACCGGGAGCGCACGCGGAACGAATTCACTCTATCCCGCAAGTAACGAACCCCTCGACATTCTTTCCATTCGAACTGAAGCGGTTTCTTCCTATTGTGCAAACAGAGGTATAGACCGCATCGACTTGATGAAGGTGGATGCGGAAGGACACGACTGCGAGGTTATTCTGGGCGCGAAGGAGCTTTTGCAGACGGAACGGATCACGCTCCTTCAATTCGAATACAACCACCGATGGATTTTTGCGCGTCGATTTCTAAAGGACGTTTTCGAAATCATCGGATCCTTACCATATTCCCTCGGCAAGCTTCAATCGGACCACGTGCTGATTTTCGATGCCTGGCATTTCGAACTGGAGCGCTTCTTCGAAGGCAACTATGTTCTGATTCACGAACGCGCCGCTGGATGGCTTCCCGCGCGCAAGCTGGTCTGGGATAAATCGAATACCGCGAAAATACGGTCCTTGGTTTAGCGCGCGAGCGTCGGAAATGCGTGTTCTTTATATCGGACAACTCTGGAAAGGAGGCACGTGCCTCGCACGCGCGGAAGCGCTGCGTGAACATGGCTGGAACGTCATACCGTTCGACATCACCCCTTACCTTAACCACAGATTCACGATTTGGTCTGCCGTCCAGAACAGATTCCTCTTAGGACCGCACGTCGCGCGTTTCAACGCTGATGTCTTGAGGGCCGCACATGAGTACGGCCGTCTCGACTTCGTTTGGGTGGATAAGGGGCGTTGGCTGTGGAGTTCCACCCTACGTGAGCTTAAGCGTGTTTCGGGAGGCCTCGCAATACACTACACTCCGGATCCCGCCTTCATCGTCCACACAAGCCGCCATTTCAACGCGTGCATTCCATTCTATGACCTTTGTATCACCACGAAGCGTTACGAGATTAACACATATCGGGAAAAGGGAGCGTCGAACGTTGTGTTTGCATGGCAAGGAATAGATGACCGGTTCGTACGTCTCGCAGAATGCGCGCGGACGGAGGGACGCCGCTTTGATTTGGTCTTCGTGGGTCATGCGGAGGCACACTATGTCTCGCATCTAAGGGCGGCTCGCATGGTCACCAGAAATATGCGCGTTCAGGGCCCTGGTTGGGAGCGCCTGGCCAAAAGGGAGCCGGATTGGATGCCTGTTGTCGGCCCCCCGGTATGGGGAGATCTTATGACGAGAACGCTGGCCGAAGGAAAGATTGGCATCGGACTCTTGTCAAAATTGTGTCCGGACACGTTCACTACGCGTTCGTTCGAAATCCCTGGAGCAGGGGCCATGCTCCTCGCCGAACGAACTCGCGACCACCTGGAAATCTTCGAGGAAAATCACGAAGCTGTGTTCTTCAGCTCAAAGGAAGAAATGCTGGCTAAGTTGTCCCACTATGTGAAGAATGAATCCGCGCGCCGCCGTATCGCGGAAGCCGGCCGTACCCGTGTTTTAAAATCGTTTCTTTGGCGCGACGTGCTCGCTTCCGTCATTCGTCATATCGAGCAACTGAGACATGCCTCTTAACATTGCGCCTAGACCGGATAATCCGATCCCCGGCCATTCGCACCGCTTCATGCTCGCGTATACGACAGGAGCGATTGTTCTCTATGCCTGCCTTCTGGCGCATGGCGAACGTGATTTTATCCACTTTGGAAATGCGATCCTGCCACCGAGTTTGGGACTCATCTGTCTCTGGACGTGCTACCGCATGGTAAGGAAGGAGGCCTTAACCCTTTGCTCTCCCTTGCCATGGTTTCTCCTGGCTTGGTCAGTCTATTACGCCGTGGGGTCCCTCGTGTATGTCTACGGAAGCCCAGAAACGATTTCGTACCTCGACACATTATATCCTGTTGATCCACAGACTTTGCTCCGGACAAATCTCCTCAATGCTCTGGCCCTTCTGATTGTGGTTTCGACGGCAGCGCTCCTGCGAATATCACGCTCTTCTGGCAAGGATCCAGCCGTTCATCTCATTCATGACCCTTTCAAGGTAGCAATAGTCTTTCTTGCCATCGGAATGCCGGTCAAGTATCTCCTGGAGTGGCCCTATGTCGTCGGCTTGCTGGACTACACCCTTCCTGGAGCTATCCAGTACCTTGGAAGCCTCTCAGGCGTCGCTCAAATTCCCCTTGCCGTCGCTTCGACCGGGAAGCGCCGGCTAACCCGTTGGCTTCTTTGGGGAAACCTCACGCTGGAGCTCGCCTTCGGGGTTGCCATTCTTTCCAAACTTCACATTCTCCTTACGATCATATGGACCTGTCTCGGATTTCACTTCATCCGTCCCAACGTCCATCGTCTTATTCTCACTGGGGTTGTTTTGGCAATTATGTATGCCTTCCTGCTTTCGCCATTCGTCAACTTCGCAAGATCAATTTTGAATCACCCTTCCGCGCAGAACCTTGCCGAGGTCGCAGAGACGCTTGGCTTTTATGTATACGCGGGTGGCGAAACCACGCCCCACGCACTGTCGGGGGTACAAGGATGGTGGTCGAGACTATCCTATTCCAACGTCCAGGCATTTGCCATGGATCAATACGACCAAGGAGCAGCCGGCTGGACCTTCCATCGAATACCTTTCGTGTTCCTTCCAAGAGTTTTCCTTCACGACAAACCTATCATGACTCCAGGAAGAGAATTCACCTACACCTTGCGAGGAACAGAACATTCTTCGACTGGCCTCGGTTTTGCGGCTGAGGCGTATTGGCATGGTGGATGGCTTGCCGTCTTCTGCGTATGCGGATACGTCGGCCTTTTGTTTACCGTTTTGGGCAAAATCTGTTGGCACGCCGTACGGTCACACCGATGGCTGTATACCCCCGCTATTTGCAAGGCAATCCTGCTTGGACTCCGTCCGGATGATTGGTTTGTGCCTGCTTACATTGGAGGTGTACTTCATGTAGCCGTTATGACCCTCGTTTTGCACATTCTTTTCAGACGTCTTGTCTGCACGAACATACCGTCCCCCCGTCAACGAAGCCGTCGACTATCCCACGTCAACAAGCCTCTGGCGTTGTCCTGAAGACTGGAGTTCCGAAGCCATGCCCTGTTATTTGCAAATAGAATATTCGGATAAACTTTAAACCGGGCAGTGACAGGCGCGATGCGGATCGTCCATATCCTTCCCGCCCTGGGCATCGAAGCCTCGGGACCCGTCTATTCGGTCACCCGCCTCTGCGAAAGCCTCCGCGAGGAAGGCGCCGAATCCCAAATCGCCATCACCGACTATGTCCGGGGACTCTCTTTTCCAGACTACGTAAAGGTGTTCCCGCTGGGCTTCGGCCCGCGATCACTCTGCAGGTCACCCCGGATGGCGCGGTGGCTGCTCACCCAGGCCGTCCAGGACCGCCTCGACGTGATCCACAGTCATGGACTCTGGACCATGCCCAATGTGTATCCCGGAAGGGCACGAAGACGGTCCAACGCCAGACTCGTCGTATCACCGCGGGGAACCCTCTCTCCGTGGAGCCTGAACCACCATCGTATCCGCAAGCGCATTTTCTGGAAACTCCTCCAGTCCCAGGTCCTTGAGCGCGCCGATTGTCTGCACGCCACATCCGAGCAGGAATATCGGGATATACGCGCCCTCGGCTTTACCCAGCCCATCTGCATCATTCCGAACGGAATCGATATCCCCCCTCCGCGATCTTCTCCTCCGGCCAGCCCCCCCCTACTGCTTTTCCTGGGCCGACTCCATCCCAAGAAGGGAGTAGACCTGCTCCTCCAAGCCTGGCGGGAAGTACAAGACACATTCCCCGATTGGCGCCTGGTCATCGCAGGACCCGACAATGACGGATATCTCGCTACTCTCCAGGCCTTGGCCCGTTCGTTGAACCTGCAAAGAATCGTCTTTCCCGGCCCTCTCTATGGAGACGAAAAGCTTGCGGCCTACCGGGAAGCAAGCCTTTATGTGCTCCCGACGCATTCTGAGAATTTCGGTCTGACGGTTGCCGAAGCGCTCGCGGCAGGAACCCCCGTCATCACCACCAAGGGGGCCCCATGGGCCGAGCTTGTCCGTGAACACGCAGGATGGTGGATCGAGCCCACCGTGCAGTCCCTCGTGGATTGCCTTCGCGAGGCCCTCTCCCTTCCGGTTGAGCGCTTGATAGAGATGGGCGAGAAGGGCCGTCAGTGGATGGAACGAACTTACTCGTGGAAAACGCTTGCCCGCCGGACGCTTTCCACTTACCAATGGCTCCTTACCGGGGGCCCGCCGCCCGCCTGGGTCCGATGCTCGTGAAGGAGAAAACCTCAACGTCTCAAGAACCCGCCTGCCCCATTTGCGGCACGGCGGCACCCTCCCCGTTTCGCTTCCAACTCCTTCGCTGCACGACGTGCACCGTCATCCTGAACCCGGTCATTTATCGCTCCGGAACGGCGGAGATACTCAACGAAGAAACGTTCGGGGACGGGTATGAGCCTGAACGATCCTTCTGGGTCCGCTGGTTCAACTCCTGGAAAAACCGCCGGTACCTCGGATACCTGCGCGACCTCGGCGTCACCCAGGGAAGACTTCTCGAAGTGGGCGTGGGGAGCGGCTCGTTCCTGAGGGCCGCCCGCTCCGCAGGCTTCACGGTGACGGGATGCGATCTCTCAGAAACCGTCTGCAGACGCATCGAGGAACGATGGGGCATCCCCATGCACCGGGGAAGCCTCGACCTCCTGCCGCCCGCCCAGTGGGATGTCGTCGTCATGAATCACGTGCTGGAGCACGTGCAGGATCCCGTCGATTTCCTTCGAGCCGCCCGCCGGCGCCTCCGCCCTGGGGGCGTCCTCCACGTCGCCGTGCCCAACGTCGCATGCATCGAAGCCTTGTTCCCCGGATGGAACTGTTATCTGCCCTGCCATCTTTCATATTTCACGCCGCAGAGTTTGTCTCAAACGCTCCGGCGAGCGGGCTTCCAGGTGGAGCGGCGCCTCACCCATGAAAACTTTTCGACTTGGTTCCTCACGGGGCTGAGAACGCTTCTTGGCGTTTCTACCGCCTCCTCCCCTGCTCTGGCGGCGTCGCTGAGACGGGTCCCCTCCTGGTGGCCCCTGGTGGAGTTCCCGTACCGGCTCCTCATGGTCGGAACCGGCTTCCTAACGACGCCTCTCCGGAAACTTCAGTCGGCTTTCGAACGAGGCGATGAAGTCATCGCCCTGGCGAGAGCGTGATGACGACCTCTCCCCCCCCGCCGGCCGATGTGTCCGTCATCATCCTCACCTACAACGAGGAAGCCAACATCGCCCAGGCCCTTCGATCCGCGGCCGGATGGGCCCGGCAGATCTTCGTGGTCGATTCCTTCAGCACCGACCGCACCGTCGAAATCGCCCGATCGTTTCCCTGTGAAGTCGTGCAGCATCCCTTCGAGAACTATTCGAAGCAGAGAAACTTCGCCCTCTCCCATCTTCCCATCGGAACGGAATGGATTTTCTTCCTGGACGCCGACGAGTGGCTCCCGGAGACGCTCAAGGAGGAAATCCGGGAAACCATCCGGCGCGCTCCTCGGGAAAACGGATACTTCCTCAAGTGGCGCTTGATCTGGATGGGTCGCTGGATCCGGCGGGGTTACTACCCCACCTGGATCCTGCGCCTGGCCCGCCGCGGAAAAGTCCGCTGCGAAGACCGGCCCGTCAATGAACACCTCGTCGTCGAAGGCCCGACGGGATATCTGAAAAACGACTTCATCCATGAGGACCGCAAGGGAATCACCTCCTGGATCGCCAAACACAACGCTTATGCCGCCCGCGAAGCCGAAGAATTGCTCCGCCGAAGAACGGCCGATTTCACGGAGATCCCGGCCCGGTTCGGAGGAACCCAGGCCGAGCGCAAGCGATGGATCCGAAAGAGAATCTGGGAGCGCCTTCCCCCTCTCGTGCGCCCTTTCCTGTACTTCGGTTATCGCTACTTCCTGCGGGGCGGGTTCCTGGACGGCAAGGCCGCCTTCGTTTATCATTTTCTCCATGCCCTATGGTTCCCGCTCCTCATCGACGTGAAGTATCTGGAACTTCGGGCGCGCGCCGAAGCGCCCCCCCGGTCGCCCGACCGACCGTAATCTTCCTTCACGCCCCCCGCCCCTGACATGTGCGGCATCGCCGGCGCCTGGGGCCGTTTCGAATCCGACCTTGTCCCCCGGATGATCCGACGCCTCGCCCACCGCGGACCCGACGACGAAGGTATCTACCGCCCCTCCCGCCAATTCCTGACGCTTGGTCACCGGCGCCTCGCCATCCTTGACCGCTCCCCCGCCGGCCGGCAACCGATGGTCGACCCCTCCACGGGAACCTGCATCGTCTTCAACGGGGAAATCTACAACCATCCCGAGTGGCGGGAACGCCTCGAGAAAGATGGAGCCCGCTTCCAGGGGCGCTCCGATACCGAGGTCCTCCTGGCCCTTTATAGAGCGTACGGCCCGGGAATGCTGGACCTCCTCGAGGGAATGTTCGCCTTCGCCCTCTGGGATCCACGACGTGAGGAGCTTCTCCTGGCCCGCGACGGCTTCGGCGTCAAACCGCTTTACTTTACCGAGACTCCGAAAGGATTCCTCTTCGCGAGCGAAATCAAGGCGCTTCTGGAGGAACCCTCCGTCAACCGCGCTCCGGATCCCGTCGCCCTCGCCCAATACCTCACGTACCTCTGGTGCCCTTCGCCCCGCACCCCCTTCAGAGACATCCGCAAGCTTGAACCCGGAAAGGCCCTCCTTCTTCGAGACGCCGGAATACGCGAATCCTGGACCTTTTACGCACCGCCCGTCCATGCCCCGCGTTCCGGCGCCCCCCCCTCCGAGATCGCCGGACGCGTCCGCCAAACGCTCGATCAGGCCGTCCACAGGCAGATGATTTCGGACGTCCCGGTGGGGGCTTTCCTTTCCGGAGGGCTCGATTCATCCGCCATCGTCGCCCTTGCTCGAACCCATACGCCCGACCGGCTTCGCTGCTTTTCCATCGAACTCCCCGCCGAGGACGCCTCCGCCGAAGGAATAATCGACGACCTCCCCTACGCCCGCCGGGCGGCGGCCCATCTCGGAGTCGAGCTCCACACCCTTTCCGCCCGCTTCAACCTGGCCAACGAACTCGACCTCATGATTCGCACCCTCGAGGAACCCCAGGCCGATCCCGCCGCGCTTCACGTCTATTTCATCTCCTCCATCGCCCGCCGCTGCGGTGTCCCCGTCCTCCTCTCCGGGGCCGGGGGCGACGATCTCTTCACGGGCTATCGGCGGCACGAAGCGCTGGCCGCGGAGCGACTCTGGAGCTGGATGCCCCGCCCCTTCCGGCGCAGCCTCCAGACCGCCGTCGCCCTCCTGCCCGCCAAAGGGCTTCTCTCACGCCGAATCCGGCGCGCCCTCGGAAACGCGGGAGCGAAAGATCACCTCCGGCTCCTCACCTACTTCGAATGGTGTCCCGCCGACCTGGCGGCCGGCCTCCTGCATCCCGATCTGGCGCCCGACGTGACTCCCGAGGCCATTCGTGCCCCGCTCCAAACCTTCCTCGACGGCCTTCCGGACGCGTCCACGCCCCTGGATCGCATGCTCGCCCTCGAGCGCCGCTTCTTTCTGGCCGACCACAACCTCCTCTATACGGACAAAATGGCGATGGCCCATGGAATCGAAGTCCGCGTCCCCTTCCTCGACCGCGACGTGGCCGCCCTGGCGGCCTCTCTCCCGGACTCCTGCAAGATCCGCCGCGGCGTCACCAAATGGATCCTTCGAAAGGCCTTCGAAAACGACCTGCCCCGCGAGATCCTCCGGCGACCCAAGACCGGCTTCGGCGTCCCCCTGCGGCAGTGGCTTCGCGGCCCCCTCCGCGTCCCCCTGGACGAACTTCTGCACCCGGACACCCTTCGGCGCCGCCGGATCTTCAACCCGCAGGCGGTCTCGCGCCTGGTCTCAGCGGACCGGACCGGCCAGATCGACGCCGCCTATACGATCCTGAGCGTCCTGTGCATCGACCTCTGGTGGCGAAGATTCGTCGACGGCGGGCCCTGATATTCGTGCCCCCTTCCGAGGGATGGAAGTACAATTGCTGCGAAGCCGAGACGGAGGAGAGGAGCGTGCCGCCGCCCGAGTCCCCAGGAGACCGGGAAGATCGAACGATCCTTCAGGTCACCCATAACCCTCTGCGGGGACGGATCACCGTCTCCCGGGTGCCGCCGCCCGCCTGCCGGGCCGGGCATGTGCTCATCGCCAATGCCTGCTCCGTCCTCTCCCCCGGCACCGAACGGGCTGCGCTTGAACTGGGCAGAAAGTCCCTGCTCGGAAAGGCCCGCGAACGCCCCGATCAGGTCGCCCGCCTCCTTGAAAAGATCCGCACTGAAGGCCTCCGGCCCGCCTTGAGCCAGGCCTTCGACCGGCTCGATCAGCCTTCCCCTCTGGGCTACTCGTCCGCGGGCGTGGCCATCGCCTGCGGTGAAGGGGTCCCCGGGATCCGACCCGGTATGCGCGTCGCCTCCAACGGACCCCATGCGGGGCTCGTCTGCGTTCCCCGGAACCTCTGCGCTCCCGTCCCCGAGAACGTCCCGCTCGACCACGCGGCCTACGCGGTGATCGGCGCCATCGCCCTCCAGGGCGTGCGCCTTTCCCGCGTCGAGCTCGGGGATTCGGTCTATGTCATCGGACTGGGACTCGTCGGTCAACTCGCGGTCGCGCTGCTGAAAGCTTCCGGATGCCGCGTTTATGGAACCGACCTCGACCCCTGGAAATGCGAAGTCGCCCGGTCCCTCGGAGCCGACCGCGCCGCCGCCGATCTGGATGCGGCGGCCGTGCAGACGCTGACCGGAGGACTGGGCGCCGACGCCGTGCTCGTAACGGCGTCCACCCCTTCCGATGGCCCCATCGAACAGGCCGCCGCGGCGGTCCGTCCGAAGGGACGCGTCGTGGCCGTGGGAGCCGTCGGATTGAACGTTCCCCGCCGGCCGTTCTACTTCAAGGAAGCAGAGCTCGTCGTCTCCAAGTCCTACGGTCCCGGACGGTACGACCCCGAATACGAAGATCGCGGTCGGGACTACCCGCCGGCGTACGTCCGGTGGACCGAGCAGCGCAACATCCAGGCCGTCCTCGATCTCATGGCCGCAGGACGTCTGGATGTCAGCCCTTTGACGACCCACCGCTTCCCCATCGAGCGCGCCGAGGAAGCCTACGCGCTCCTGGAAAAAGGCTCGGCCCGAAGCCTCGGCGTTCTTCTCGAGTACCCGGCGCCCCCCGAGGCGCCTGCGCCCCCGCGTCACCTCCCCCTGCGCGCCGCTCCGAGTTCTAAAGCGCCGGCGGTGGGGTTCCTGGGCGCCGGGCAGTTCGCCCGCGCGGTGCTGCTGCCGACCCTGCGGAGCCTCGGATCCTTGCGTTTCAAGACCCTCTGCTCCCCGGGCCCGCTCGCCGCGATCGATGCCGCCGACAAGTTCGGCTTCGAAAGCGTCACGACCGATGAAGACGCCCTTTTTGCCGATCCCGAAATCAAGGCGATCTTCATCGCCACCCGCCACGATCAGCACGCCCGGCTCGCCATCCGGGCCCTGCGTGCGGGGAAACACGTCTTCGTGGAAAAACCTCTGGGCATCGCGCTCGAGGAGATCGAATCGGTCGAACGGGCCCTCGCCGAAGCCCCCTCGCCTCCTCCCCTTCTCATGGTCGGATTCAACCGCAGGTTCTCCCCTCTCTCCCGCGCGGTCCGCGAATTCTTCGCGGACACAGCCACTCCCCGAACCGTTTCCGTCCGCTTCAACGCGGGAACCCTTCCCCCCGGCCATTGGGCGGCCGACGACGCTATCGGAGGCGGACGGATCGTGGGAGAGGCCTGTCATGGGATCGATTTGGCCACATACCTCGTGGGCGCGCCGCCCGCCCGCGTTTTCGCCGAAGCCGTCCCGGGCGCCGACGACCGGTGCTTCATCACGCTGCGCCACACCGACGGCTCGGTCTCCTGCGTCGCCTACCTCTCGGGCGGCGACCGGGGGATACCCAAGGAGCGCGTCGAAGTCTTCGGCGGCGGACGCGTGGCCGTCATCGATGACTTCCGCGAGGCCTGCTTCTCGGTTGAGGGACGGATACGGAGGCAGCGACGTTGGAGACGTGACAAAGGCCACCGGGATGAACTCGCCGCGTTTGCTGAACTCATCCTCCGGGGCGGCGAAGCCCCCGTTTCCTGGCCGGAACTTCGAGCCGTCTCCCTGACGGCGCTTCTGGCCGTCCGCAGTCTCCGGGAGGGCGTTCCCCTCGACATTGCCTGAACATGGGCGCGCTGGATCGTTTGGCCTATTATCGGCGCATCTTCCGAGCCTACCTTCTGCCCGGGCGAAGCCAACTCACCTTCTGGCATGAGACCCCGACGATCACGCCCTCATGGGAACCCGGCCGCCTCGGCCCTTACCCGATGAGCTTCGAAGCCAAGGCGAACTACCCCGGCCCCTTCGATGAAAGGGGGATTCCTCTCCTCGATTACCGCGGCCGTCTTGGACCCCAATACAACCCCATCGCGGTCGCCCAGTACGGGCTCGGAAACCACAATCTTTTCCTGCTCGGACGCGAATCGGACCGGCTCCGGCGCGCCCTCGCCGCGGCCGACTGGCTCGTCGAAACCCTCTCGCGCGGTCCCCAAGGCCTGTGGCTCTGGCTTCATCACTTCGACTGGGACTACCGCGAAACGCTGCGGGCCCCCTGGAGATCCGGTCTTGCTCAGGGCCAGGGCATTTCCCTCCTCGTCCGGGCGCACCTCGAAACCGGCCGGGAAGAATACCTCGACGCCGCCCTCCGGGCGTTCGAGGCCCTTCGCGCCCCCGTGGACCGCGGGGGAACCCTCTTCATCGACGAACGCGGCGATCCCTGGATCGAAGAGTACATCGTCTCGCCGCCGACGCACATCCTCAACGGCTTCATGTGGGCCCTCTGGGGAGTCTACGACCTCCATCAACGGGCCCGCATTCCCGAGGCGTCCTCTCTGTGGGAACGGTGCATCGGAACTCTCCTGGCTCATCTTGGCCGTTACGACTGCGGTTTCTGGTCGCTTTATGAACAGTCCGGAACCTGGATGCGAATGCTGGCCAGCCCGTTCTACCACCGCCTCCACATTGTGCAGCTCCGGATCATGCACCGCCTCACGAACGAACCCCTGTTTCGGAAGACGGCCGACCGATGGGAAGGGTACGCCTGCAATCCGTGGAACCGCCGGCGCGCCCGCTTGCAAAAGGCGATTTTCAAGCTTCTTTACTACTAAAGAACAGACCGATACGATAATCGCATGTCCGTCGCCGCCCGGAAAAGATACAGCAGCGCCGACCTATGGAAATTTCCCGAAGACGGGAATCGCCATGAGATCATTCGAGGGGAATGGATCATGACGCCCCCTCCGAATGTCCCCCATCAGACCGTCGTGCTCAATATCCAGGTTCTCCTGGCCAATCACGTCCGTCCCCGCCGTCTCGGGAGGGTGCTGGGCGCCCCGGTCGCCGTCATCCTCTCCGAAAAGGACGCCGTCCAGCCGGATGTCCTTTTCGTCTCCCGGGAGCGCGCCGCACGCGTCCGCAAGGATGCCGTCCGCGGCGCCCCCGACCTCGTCGTCGAAGTTCTTTCCCCCTCGACGGCCGCCGTCGACCGCGGTCGGAAGCTCGCCCTCTATGACAAAGCGGGAGTCCGGGAGTACTGGATCGTCGACCCTGCCGACCGAACGGTCGAAATCCACCAGTTTCTTCCCACCCGCCGCCTGCGGGTCTTCCAGAAGGGGCAATCCTTCGAGCCGTCCGTTCTGCCGGGCTTGTCCGTGAAGGTTTCCGAGATCTTCGACTCGCTCCGTTGAAGATCCTGTACGTCTCCCAGTACTTCCCCCCGGAAATCGGCGCCCCTTCGGCCCGGGTGTTCGAACTCTCGCGGGAATGGGTCCGCCGCGGCCATTCGGTGACCGTACTGACGGCCTTCGCCCACCATCCCACGGGGATCAAGGCCGAACGCGACCGCGGCGTCCTCACACGCCGCGAACGCGTCGAAGGCATCGAGGTCGTTCGCACCTACGTTTACGCGGCGCCCAACCGGGGAACCGTCCGGCGCATGACGTCCTACGCCTCGTTCATGGCGTCCGCCGTTCTCATCGGAGGGTGCCGCATCCGCCGCCCGGATGTCGTCATCGGAACCTCGCCTCAGCTTCTCTGCGCCGTGGCCGCCCGCACGATCGCCGCCGCCTATGGCAGTCCGTTCGTTTTCGAAGTCCGAGACCTCTGGCCGGAATCGATCCTCGCCGTCGAAGCCATGCGGCAGAACCTGATCGTTCGCGCCCTTAAGGGCGTGGCCCGTGGACTTTACGGGCGCGCCGATCGAATCGTGACCGTCGGAGAAGGCTACCGGCGCCGGATTCACGATCTGTACGGCATCCCTCTGGACCGAATGGACGTCGTCCCCAACGGCGTCGACTTCGGACTCTTCCGGCCGGGCCCACGGGATAACGACATCCGCCGCGAGCTCGGCTGGGAGGGGAGATTCGTCGTGCTTTACCTCGGGACCCACGGCATGGCCCACGCGCTCGACAAGGTCCTCGAGGCGGCCCGACTTCTGCGCGCGGAGGCTCGAATCCTCTTCGCCTTCGTGGGGGACGGGGCGGAGAAGGAATCGCTCCGACGTCGCGCCGCGGAACTGGGGCTTCCCAACGTCCGCTTCATCGAGGCGCAACCGAAGTCCCGGGTCCCCCCCTTCTACGCCGCCTGCGACCTGGGACTCGTGACCCTCCGACGGGCCGAACTCTTCCAGGATGTGCTTCCTTCGAAGATCTTCGAATATCTGGCCATGGAGCGCCCGATCGTCCTGAGCGTCGGCGGCGAAGCGCGGGCTCTCGTGGAAGAAGCCGGGGCCGGCGAGTACGTCCCGCCGGAGAACCCGGAGGCGCTGGCGGACGCCGTGCGCCGCCTGGCCGCCGACCGCGACCGCCTGGAGCGGATGGGACGGCGGGGCCGGGACTACGTGCTGGCCCGCTTCGACCGCGCCCGGCTCGCGGAACGCTATCTCCAAATCCTGGAAGCGCTCACCGCCTGAGATACTTCCGTTCCAGAACCCTGATCAGCCGTTCCGCGGAGCGACCATCCCAAAGGGGAGGCGTGCGACGGGGAGGAACGTCCCCCGCCAGAATCCGCTCCACATGATCCAGGATCCGGCCCGGATCGGTACCGGCCAATCGATTCGTGCCGTGCGTGATCGTCACGGGACGTTCCGTGTTTTCCCGGAGCGTGAGGCACGGCACCCCGAGAACCGTGGTTTCCTCCTGCACTCCACCGGAATCCGTCAGAACGACCCGCGCTCGGGACTGAAGCTTGAGGAAGTCGAAATACCCGAGCGGCTCCGTCAGCACCAGTCCGTTCCGGCTTCGGGGTGCCGAAGATCCATGGCCCACGCGGTCTTTCCGGCTCCACAGTCCGATCCGCAGCCCGCTCTTCCACGTCCGGGGATGGATGGGAAACACCACGGACAACCGCCCGCTGAGCTTCCGCAACACGGCCACGAGATCCGAAAGCTTCTCCTCCGAGTCCACGTTGGACGGGCGGTGAAGCGTAACCAACGCATAGCTGCGGTCCCGGAGTCCGAGAGTCTTCAGAATGTTCGATCCGGCCGCCTTCTTTCGAAAGCGTCGGAGCGTGTCGATCATGAGATTTCCCACCCGGACGATCCGCTCCGGCGGGACTCCCTCGCGCCGGAGGTTTCGGTCGGCGTCCGCCGACGGTGTAAAACAGTAGTCCGAAACGGCGTCGGTCAGCCGCCGATTCACCTCCTCCGGCATCGAATCATCGAAACTGCGAAGCCCCGCTTCAATGTGACCGACGGGCAGGCCCATCTTGTGGGCCGTGAGGGCCGCGGCGAGCGTCGAATTGACGTCCCCCGCCACCAACACCAGCCGCGGTCGAAGCTTTCGCAAAACCGGCACCAGGCGGGTCATGATCCGGGCGATCTGCTCGGCGGCGTCGCCGGACCCCGCCCCCAGGTGGTACTCCGGGTCGGGAAGGGCAAGCTCGCGGAAAAAAGGGTCCGACATGGCCGCGTAGTGCTGACCGGTATGCACTAAGTGGAAGCGAAAACCCGGATGGCGCCGAAGAAGACGCGCGACGGGCGCCATCTTCATGAAGTTGGGACGGGCGCCGACGACGCCGACGATCGGGACCCGGCTCATGCCCCCCTGGCCCTCCGCTCCTTCTCAAACCACGCCTGGAACATGAGAACGCTCCACAGCGCGGAATGCCGGTCGGCCCTGCCCGAGATATGATCGAACCATATCCTCCGCACCCGCCGCGGATTCAAAAACCCCTCCCGGCACAACCGATCCGGATCCAGAAGATCCTCGGCCCACTCCCGAAGCGGGCCGCGAAGCCACTCCCCCATCGGAACCCCGAAACCCATCTTCGGCCGTTCCACAAGCTCCGGCGCAACATACCGGTAGAGGATCCGGCGGAGAAGCCATTTCGAGCGCCCCTCGCGGACCTTCAGAGACTCCGGAAGCGCCACGGCCCACTCGACCAGCCGATGATCCAGAAAAGGCGTCCGCACCTCGAGCGCCACCGCCATCGAGGCCCGGTCCACCTTGACGAGGATATCATCCGGAAGGTACGTCCGCAGGTCGATCCGCGTCATGATCTCCAGCGGCGACGCTCCGTCAGGCCCGCCCCCGAAAGCTTCCACCGCCGCCGGACGCGCCCCCGGAACGGCCTCCAAAGCCTCTTTCCATGGCGAGACCAGATCGTCGTAGAGCTCCTCGAAACGGCGGAACCTCAGGACCCCCGCCACGCGCTTCATCCGCAGCCGGCTGCCCCGCCGCGCGAGCCGCGGCGCCAGAGCCTCCAGAGCGCGACCCGCCCAGACGTCCAGATCCTCCGGCCACACCGCATCGACAAGCGTCGCCACGCCCCGGCGAACCAGGCGCGGAATCCGCCGGACCTTCCGCCAGAGAAATTCCGCCACCGCGTAGCGCGCGTATCCCCCGAAAAGCTCGTCCCCTCCGTCCCCCGACAGCGTCACGGTCACATGCCGCCGCGCCAGCTGCGAGACGAGAAACGTGGGAATCTGCGACGAGTCGGCGAACGGCTCGTCGTAGATCTCCGGAAGGCGCGGGATCGCCCCACGCGCCTCCGCCGGCGTGACATAGAGCTCCGTGTGGTCGGTCCCCAGATGGCGCGCGACGCGCCGCGCCGCCCCCGCTTCGTCGTACCCCTCTTCGCGGAATCCGATCGTGAAGGTGCGCACGCGCCCGCCCGCCAGGCGCCCCATGAGCGCCACGACCGTGCTCGAATCGATCCCCCCCGAGAGAAACGCCCCCAGGGGGACGTCCGACTCGAGACGAAGGCGCACCGAATCCAGAAGCAGCCCTTCCAGCCGCTCCTCCGCCTCCCGGAGGCCGCCCTCCGAAAGGTCCTTTCGCCCGTCGCCCGTCGCAGGCGGCCCGAACGACCAGTAGGGACGCTCCTGAAAACGAATGTCCCCGGACGGACGGTCCGCGACCAGGAGATGGCCTGGCCTGAGCTTGAAGACCCCCGCGTAAATGCTCCAGGGCGCCGGGACGTAGCCGTATTTGAGATAAAGCGCAAGGGCGTCGCGATTCACCGTCCCTGAAAAACGCGGCCACGCCCGGAACGCCTTGAGCTCCGAAGCGAAAAGAAAGGCCTCTCCGACTTTGCCGTAATAGAGCGGCTTCTCCCCCACCCGGTCGCGCGCCAGCCACAGCCGCTCTTCCCTTCGGTCCCACAGCCCGAAGGCGAACATCCCGTTGAAGCGCTCCAGCGCGCCCTCCACCCCCCACTCCACCACGGCGGCCAGAAGGACTTCCGTGTCCGACGTTCCCCGGAAGCGATGCCCCTTTATCTCGAGCTCCGCGCGGAGGGAACGGAAATTATAGATCTCCCCGTTGAAGGTCACCACGTACCGCCCGTCCGCGGACTCCATGGGCTGCCGGCCGAGCGGCGAAAGGTCCAGGACGGAAAGGCGCCGGTGTCCCAGATGAACGGCCCTCGGCGCGTCCGTCCACGCTCCGGCGTCGTCCGGTCCCCGATGGGCGAGCGACTCCCGCATCGCCCGAAGGAGGCCTTCCTCCGGAAGCGGGCGCCCCGGGATCCCTAACGCGCCGCAGATTCCGCACATCGGGGTGCCCCGCCCTCTTCAGCGCGCGCGCGGCGGGCGGACCGAACGCCCCGCGCCAGCTTCTCGTAAAGATCCTCGTACTGATGCACGATTTTCCCGAGATCGTAGAGCGCCGCCACCCGCTCCCGCCCCAGACGGCCGAGGCGTTCCCGTCCTTCGCGGCCAGCTTCGAGCAACTCCCGCCATGCAGCCGCCAGAGCCTCCGGATCCCGGGGAGGGACGATGATTCCCGCCTCACCTACGATATCCCGGCAGTCCCCCACGTCCGTCGCCACCACCGGCACCCCGCAGGCCATCGCCTCCCCGATCACGTTCGGGAAGCCCTCCACATGCGACACCAGCGCCGCGACGTCCAGGCCGGCGGTCACGTCGGGCATATCGCGGCGTTCCCCCAGAAGGTGCACCCATCCGCTCAACCCTCGGGCTTCGATTTCCGAGACGAGAACCCCGTTGTCGGCCGACATCCCGGGACCGCAGAGCAGAAAATGAGCTCCCGAGCGCAACCGGACCAGCCGGGCGGCCGCTTCCAGGAACGTCCCGTGATCCTTCTCTCGAGGCGTGAACCTCGCGATCATGCCGATAAGCCCGGTCTCCGGGGCCAGGCGAAGAGACTCGCGCAGCTTCGCCCTCGCGTCTTCGCTCGGGCGGAATCGCTCGAGATCAAAGCCGTTCGGAATCACCCTCATGTCGCGCGCGCGGTACCCGAGCCGGAGATGCGAATCGCGCGCCCGAAGGGAATTGAAGATGATGACGTCCGGCACGTGCCTGGAAAAAAGAGCGCACGCCCTCGCGGATGCCCGGGCCTTCAGGGAAAAGGACGCCCCTCGAAAGTCACACCGCACATTCCATGCGACCGCAGCCGCCGGAAGCAACGCCTTGAGCGGAACGGTCAGCATGTTCCCATGGTACATCCAACCCTGTACGACGTCCGGACGCGTTCCCTCCGCCCATCGCGCCCGGCCGATTCCTGGAAACCCCACTTTTATCCCGAGCGCCCGGATTCTCTCCGACATCGGCGGGTCGGCGGTCACGGTCATCACGGAGCATTGGAATCGCCGCCGGTCCATCCTCTCCAGAAGCTTAAGAAGCATCATCTCGGCCCCGCCCGTGCGAAGGTACGGAATCAGATGAACGATGCGTACGGCCCCCTCAGCCATCCGATCCTCTCACACAGCGCTCCTCTCCGGCGCGGACCGATCTGCGCCCCCTTCCCTCCGCAGAAGATTCATCGCGATGCGGAAAAGGCCCCACCTCTTCAACGGCCTGCCGATCAGGAGCCCCACCTTCGCCACCACCCCGCCCCCGACCGGACATATTTCCGAAACCTGGCCCACGAACCGAACGCGCTCGGCGGGCGAATCTCCGCAATCCTCCAGCCCGTAGGAAAGCAGGCGAGCCAGACAACGACGCCGGACCGCCCGGATCCACGCCTCCGCTTCCGCCCGTCGCTCAGGACGGTTTTCGGCGACGGAGGAGGCGTACCTCGACAGATTTCGGAACACCGCGACCGTGCCCGAGCCCAGACCCGCACTCGCCGACCCTTGCCGGGCGTGCCGCCGGTAACGCATCAACGGCGTCGGGATGTATCCTACATCCCACCGCTCCGCCATCTTCAGCCAGGTCAGATAGTCTCCCCCGCGGGGATCGACGCCCGCATCGAAGCCGATCGGCTCCAGAGCGATCTTCCGGTACATCACCGACGGACAGGTGATGAACGAACCCGCGCGCCGCATCAGATCGCGGATAAAGGCTTTCCCCGGAATAACCCCGCCGACCCTTCGGGCCGAAGACGACCCCCGAACCTCGCCCCGCTCATCGATGATCCAGTATCCCGTCCCGACGAACCCGACGGACGGATGCCGGTCCAGGAATTCGATCTGACGATCCAGAATCTCCGGCTCGTAGAGGTCGTCGTCGTGAAAAATGGCCAGGTAGTCGGCGCCGCCGGCCGCCTCGATGCAGCGGTTCCAGTTGGCGTGCGGATGCACGCGCTCCTCGTACCGGACGTAGCGGAGGCGCGCATCCTCCTTGAGGAGTTTGGAGATCTCCGTCCGGGTCTCGTCGCCGGATGCGTTGTCCACCACGACCACGCGCACATCCCGGCGTGGATTGCGCAAAATCGATTGAAGCGCCTGGCGGAGCAGGGACCATCGGCCGATCGTGGGAAAGGCGACCGTGACCCGCACAGGCTGGAGATCCGCCACCTCCCCCTCACCAATTCCTGACGCGACGGGACGTCTCGAAGCCCGGCGTCCCGGCGTCACCGCCCGGCGTACGCCCCGTACGGCGAATAATAGTACCCATACCCCGGCGCGCCGGAGGCGGCGTTCAGCACCGCCCCCAGCACCGGCGCTCCCATCCCCGCCAGACGCTTGCGCGCCGCCTGCGCCGCCCCGCGGCCCGTGCGACCCTGCCGCGCCACCAGCACCACGCCGTCCGCCCGCCGCGCCACCAGCGCCGCCTCCGATACCTCGTTCACCGGCGCCGAGTCCACCAGCACCCAGTCGTACCGGCCCCGCGCCGCCCGCAGCGCCGCCTCGAACGCCGCCGCCCCCGCCAGCTCCGCCGCCCCCCGCGTCCCCTCCCGCGCCCCCAGAACGTCCACCCCCGGAAGACGGCTCGCCTGCACCGCCTCCTCGAACGCCGCCGCCCCCCGCAGCACCTCCTCCAGGCCCGGCCCCTCCGCCCCCCCGATCAGACGCCGCTGCGAGGGACGCCGCAAATCCGCATCCAGCACCAGCACCCGCCGGCCCTCCATCGCCAGGACCCGCGCCAGATTCGCCGCCACCGTGGACTTCCCCTCGCTCGCGTTCGGCGAAAGCACCGCCACCACCCGCCCGCCCGGAACGCCCTCCAGACGCGTCACCAGCTCCGCCCGCAACGTCCGGAACGCCTCCAGCTCCGGAAGCGGCGCCCCCTCGTCCAGAAGCACCGGCGCCTCCCCCGCCTTCGCCCCCCCCGAAAGACGCGGCACCACCGCCAGAACCTCCAGCCCCAGGAACCCCTCCACCTCCCGCGGCGACTGGATCCGGTCGTCCACCTGCTCCGTCACGAACACCGCCGCCACGCCGAGCATCAGCCCCACCAGCCCCCCGAGCGCCAGATTCATCGGCACATTCGGCTTGTACGGAACCTTCGGCACCGCGGCCGCGTCCACCACCCAGACGCTCGCCAGACCCGCCCGCGACGTGGCCGTCGTCTCCCCCTGCTTCTTGAGATAGGCGTTGTAGACTTCCTTCGCCGAGGCGAGCTCCGTCTCGAGCCTCCGGAACTCCGTCAGGCGCCGCCCCGCCTCCGCCATCTCGCGCTCCACCGCCCCGCGCTCCTCCTCCAGCGCCCGCTCCTCCAGCTCCGCCTTCCGCAGATCCGTCTCGAGCGCCTGAAGCGTCCCCTCGATCGACTCCCGCACCTTCGCCTCGATCGACCGCAGCTCCTCCTCGAGCTCCAGGATCGCCGGATGCCGGTCCTTGTAGAGCTTGCGCGCCTTGCCGAGATCCGCCGACACCTTCGCCCGCTGCTGAATCAGCGGCTCCAGACTCCGCGTCGAATGAAAGGCCGGATTGAAAAGCCCCGAGACGCCGTCCGCCCCGTACGACGCCAGCGCGTCCCGCTCCGCCCGGAGCTGCGCCCGCCGGAGCCGCAGATCCGCCCGCCGCGCGTCCACCTTGCGCCACGTCTCGACGAGCGACTTGTAGTGCTCCTGAAAATCGATGAACCCCGCGCCCTCCTGGAACTCCCGCAGCGCCCGGTCCGCCTCCTCCACCTTCGACCGCAGCGACGGCAACGCCTCCTTCGAAAGCGCCTCCATGGCGCCCGTCTTGAGCTCCCGCAGCCGCCGGTTGGCGTCCTCGAGATAGAGCGAAACGAGCGTGTTGACGATCCGCGCCGCCTTCGCGCCGTCCTCGTCGATGAAGCCCACCTTCAAGATGAAACTCGTGCGCACCTTCTCGATGTCCAGGCGCCGGACGAACTCCCGGATCGGATCCTCCTTCCCGCGGAACTCCCGATCCACGTCCGGAAGCGTTTTCAGCACCGCCTGCACCAGCGACGGACTCGTCAGGATCTGCTCCTGCGTGCGGTAATAGTTCTCCCACATGAGGCGGCTGGCCAGCATCGCCGGCTCGCTCGACTCGGAACCCGACAGCACGGGAGTCTCCGGCCGGATCTCGAGCGTCGCCTGCGGGCGGTAGAGCCGCGGAGAGGTGAACGTCCAGACCGCCGTCGCCCCCACCGCCGCCGCCCACACGAGCGCCAGAAGCCTCCACCGGCGCCGCAGGATGAGAAGGACCTGGACGAGCCCCACGCCCTCCGCCGCCGGAAGCGTCCCCGCGGGAACTTCCGCCGCTCCGGACTCCACGGGTTGAACCATCGCTGCGCTCTATCCTGCCCTCACGGGAACGAAAAACAATATCACGCCCGCCGCGTCCGTGACAAGAAGAGAACCGCGCCCCGCCCCGCGCCCCCCGCCGACTTCCCCCTGGAACGCCTCCCGACCCGCGGTATACTTACCGGCGTGAAACACATCCCCCTCGGCCGACGGCGCCCCTCGCGTCTCGGAGACGCCCTGCGGCGGGATCTCATCGAAGACGCCCGGCGCATGACCCCCGAGGAGCGCCTCCAATGCGCCCTCCGCCTCACCCGGGCCGCATGGCGGATCCATCTGGCCGGCCGGTCCGCCCGCGCCTCCGATCCTCCCCCACGCCCATGAGAACAACCGGCCCCGGCCAGCCCGACCAGCTCCTCCTGGACGTCCTGGATGCGCTCCGCAGGATCCGCGTTCCCGCCGCCGTCGCGGGCGGATTCGCCGTTTCCTATCACGGCCTGCCCCGCGCCACCCGGGACGCCGACGCCGTCGTCTGGCCGCGAGGCGCCGGCATGGATCCTGACCAGCTGTCCCAACACCTGCGCACCGGCGGCTTCGACGTCGTCCTCCGCCACGGCGATCCCGGAGATCCCATCGGAGCTTCCCTGCAGATCAGGGATCCCCATGGAAACAGCGTCGACCTCCTGATCGGGGTTCGAGGCATGGATCCCGAAGCCCCGTCCCGAACGGTCGAAGCCCCCTTCTTCGACGACCGCGTCCGCCTCCTGGGGGCCGAGGACCTGATCGCCATGAAACTCTTCGCCGCCGGTCCGGTCGACATCGAAGACGTCCGCTCGATCCTCCACGTCTCCGGCCCCACGCTCGATCTTCCCCTCCTCCGGCGGCTCGCCCGCCGGTACGGGCCCGAGGAGGAAAAGGCGCTTGACGCGCTTCTGCGCGAGGCGGGTCTTCAGGCCCCGTAGAACGCCGCCACCGCCGCAACGACCGCCCGCTGCTGCTCCTCGGTGAGCTCCGGATACATCGGGAGCGCCAGCGACTCCCGCGCCGCCCGCTCCGCCGCCGGAAACTCCCCCGCCCGGTGCCCCAGCGCCGCGAAACACTCCTGGTGCGGAAGCGGCACCGGATAGTACACCTCCGTCCCGATTCCCGACCGCTCCAGATGCGCCCGCAGCGCGTCCCGCTCCGGAGCGCGGATCACGAACTGATGGTAGACGTGCCCCGGCTCGTCCGCCGGCGTCTTCACGCGGCCCTCGAGCCCCGCCTCCCGGAAAAGGGCCCGATACCGCGCCGCCCGCTCGCGACGCGCCTCGGTCCAGCGCGGCAGGTGCCGCAGCTTCACCCGCAACACCGCCGCCTGGAGCGCGTCCAGCCGGAAATTTCCCCCCACCACCCGATGGCGATACTTGGGATTCATCCCGTGCACCCGCAGGATCCGCAGGCGCTCCGCCAGCGCCGCGTCGTCGGTGGTCACCATCCCGCCGTCCCCGAAGCCCCCCAGGTTCTTCGAAGGAAAAAACGAGAAGCACCCCGCGCGCCCCGCCGCCCCCGCCGCGCGCCCCTTCCCGTCCCGCGCTCCGATCGCCTGCGCCGCGTCCTCCACCACCGGCACCCCGAGCGCCCGAAGCGGCTCGAGATCCGCGCACCGGCCGAAAAGATGCACCGGCACGATCGCCTTCGTGCGCCCGCTCAGACGCTCCCGAACCCGCGCGGGATCGAGGTTGAGGCTTTCGGGATCGACATCCACGAACACGGGCCGCGCCCCGAGCCGCGCCGGCGCCCCCGCCGTCGCGAAAAACGTGTAGGCCGGAACGATCACCTCGTCCCCCGGCCCCACCCCCAGCGCCCAGAGCGCCGCCAGAAGCGCATCCGTCCCCGACGACATCCCCACCGCGTGGCGCGTTCCCACGAACGCCGCCGCCTCGCGCTCGAACGCCTCCACTTCGGGGCCCAGAATGAACTGCTGGGAATCGCAGACCCGGTCGATCGCGGCGCGGATTTCGTCGCGGATCGAAGCGTACTGCGCCTTGAGATCGAGGAGCGGAACGCGGATCACCGGGAGGCCCGAAAGAGGGCTTCAACGTCCAGGGAGAACCCCGGCAGCACGGCCGACCGGAACGTCCGCCCCTCGCGATGGATCTGCATCCGGCGCGCGCGGCCGAACTCGTGAACCTCCACGATCTGGGCGAAGAGGTCGGCGATCCAGTACTCCCGCACACCGGAGCGTTCGTACAAGTCTCTTTTCCGGCCTCGGTCCAGAGCCGCCGTGGATGGAGAACTCACTTCAATGAGGAGATCGGGAACGCCCTGAATGCGATTCGCCCGGATCAGGGAGATCCGTTTTTTCGAGACAAAGACAAGATCGGGTTCCACGATGTCATGCTTCGACAGAGCGACATCCACCGGCGCCGGAAGAACCTCGCCCAGCCGCTGCGACTCCACATACTCCGCCAGAAGCCGCCCCAGGCGGAACACCACCCGCTGGTGGCTGATGTTCGGCGCCGGAGTCACGATCTCCTCCCCTCCCACGATCTCGTGACGGTTGCCGTCGTCCGGCAGGCGGACCAAATCGGCATAGGTGAGCTTGCGGGCGGCGATCGCCATAACCGGAATCCTACCCGCGGCCGGGCGGGGAGTCAAAGCCGCCTAGTAGGTGAAGACCACCCCGAGGTGGAAAATCTTGTTGTCGAACTCGGTGTCCGCGGCGACGTCGCCGGTCACCTCGCCCGTCCGGAAGGTGGCTCCCCCTTCGGCGGCGAGGTAATCGGTGAAGCGATAAGCCGCCGAAACGCCCGCCGCAATGTAGCGGCGCTCGACTCCGAGGGCCGAATCGGTCTGCTCGACCTGGAGGCGGGCGCGCGCCGTCAGATCCTCGATCACCTCGTACTGAGCGCCGAGCACGAACCGGTTGACCATCTGGAAAGGATCGCCGCCGCCCGCGAACGTGAACAGGCGCGCGAAGTCCGCGAAGAAGGTCAGCCGCTCCATCGCCTCGTAGCGCACCCGCGCGATGGCCTCGATGCTGTTGCCCTCTTCTTCATCGTTGGTGCCCCGGATCCGGACCGACTGGACGTGCGCGAACCCGACCAGGGCCTCGATTGAAAGCCGGGGGCCCACGTCGCCCCGGAACCCCAGCCGGCCGTACCAGCCTTCCGCATCCGCCGTGCCGCCGCGGGACTGGCGGTCCGAATAGTCGATGAGGAGATACCCGCCCTGGAGCAGCCAGTCGTACCCGTTGGCCAGCCGGTAGACGAACGCGCCGTCGAACCGGTAGTTGTTGTTCTCGACGCTCCGGAAGGCCGACTCTTCAAAACGCACCAGCTGGGCGTTGGCCGCGGCCTCGAAGGCCACCGTGCGCGTGAGATCGTAGGAGAAGCGGGGGGAGGTGTCCGACACCAGCCGCTCGGCGCGGTTGATGAAGACCGCGTCGATGGGGTCGCTCTCGTTCCGGAGGATCTGGACGATTTCCGCCGTGAAGCGCGACTCCACGTACCGGGCCCGCCCGAAGAAGCGCTGCTCGTAGTCGCGGGCGCCTTCCTCGTCGGCGTAATACTTGTAGTTGCCCAGGAAATCGGCCGAGGCGTCGAACCGCGGCTCGGCGTAGTCGATCCGGGCGCCCACGAAGGGGATCCAGACCGTGTCGTCCGTCTCGTCGTCCTCGGTGAGGAAGATGTTGTCGTCGAAGTAGGCGGCCAGGCCCCCGCTGGCGGTGAAACTGACCGGTTTGGGCTTGAGCGGCCCGCGGTCCTGCACGCGCTCGTGGGTGACGCGGTCGATCCAGCTCGTTCCGAAATCCTGGGCGGCGACGGCCGCCGGAAACATCCCGAACGCGACGACAACGGCGAGGATCTTGCCCATCGGGCGTCGGTCCTTAAATCGTTACGCTCCCTATCCCCTGTCCCTACGCGACGACTTTTCCCGACTTCCCGGTCGCGAAAGGCCTTCTCCCGGACGAGTATCGGCCGGGAAACGACGTGGCCTTAAGGCGCCCCCGTGGGGGTCACCTGGATGAGCTGCTGGAGCGACGGACCGCTGGCGAAGTTGGCCAGCGTCACCGGATCGGCGTTCCCGAAGACCAGGCGCTGCTGCGGCGTCCGCATCGCCAGATAGCGGCGCGGCCCGACCTGGGGCCCGGCCTGCGGCGTCGAAGGCGCCGTCGCCCGCACCCGCGCCGTCACCGCCGGCACGTCCAGGCGGCCCAGCGCGCCGAAATCGAATCCGCCGTCCCCGACGCGGAACGCCGCCGCGCCCTCGGGCGAAAGCACGGTCCCGGCCGCCTCGATCTCCAGCGCCGCCCCGTGGGTCGCCAGGCGGAAACCCTCCGCGGCGCGCTCCAGACGGACGCCCGCCTCGAGCAGCACTTCGCGCCCCGGCGCCACCGACACGCGCACCGGCGCCGCGGCGGAGAGGCTCTCCACAAGCGTGCCGGAGACGAGCACGGGGGCCGCGCCCGCTTCCCGGAGACCGATGGCCTTGCCGGTCACGAGCAGATCGCCCACGCGGACGCCGCCCTCCTCGAAGCGCACGGAGCTTTCGGGAGCCGCGGCCAGAAGAAGCGCCGAAAGGACCGCGAAGTGTTTCATGGCCTATCCCTTCCCCACTCTTTCGGAAAGCTGACCAAGAATAGCCCGACCGGGGCGCGCCTGTCAAGAAAGAAATCCCCCGAAGGCCGGGATCTCCGTTTTTCGGAACTTCCGCCCCCGGATGGACTTCTCGCATGCATTGACGAACGGCGATCCTGTGGTATAGTCCTTCGGTGCTTTAGACCGAATTATCCCTACCGGACTTCCCAACCAGCTACGAGGGAGGGCGCGAATGAAGCGCATTGCGCGGACGTCGTGGATCCTGTTCGGGGCGGCGGGACTCCTGGCCGTGACGGCCGTGGTCGTGCGCGGCGCTTCCGAGCGCGCCGCGCGGCCCGCGCCGGCATCCGTCGCGCGAGCCGCCCGTCCGGCGGCGGCCCCCTCCACCGCGAAGGCTCCGCACACCCCCGCGTCCGCTCCGGCCGCGCGGACGGCGGACGATCCGGCTCTGGCCCGCCCCCTGGCCTGCTGGCGCGTCTTCGAGGAAGAGCGCCCGGGCGCCCTCTCGTACCGTTCCTTCAATTATGAGGCCCACGTGGACCGGCGCGGGCTCCGCTTCCAGGCGGGCGGCCGGTTCCTGGCCCTCCGCGGCGCGCGCCTCGAACAGGGCGACCGGTCGCTGGCCCTCCACGCCGGGCGGGACGCCGAACGCGCCGCCTACGGTCACGCCCGGATCGACCGCGGCATCGCCGCCGAGGAGTACGTCTTCGAAAACGGCCGCGCGGAGCAACTCTTCGTCATTCCCCACCCTCTCGCGGCCGCCGGCGTCCTCCGCGTGGCGATCGCCGTCGAAACCGACCTTGACGGTCCCGTGACGGCCCTTCCGCGTTCGACCGAAGGGAGACTCCGCGCGAGCGGACTGGTCTTCTCGGACGCCGAGGGGAAAACGAAAATCTCCTACCACACGGCCGTCGCCGTTGACGCCCGCGGCGAGAAGGTCGCCCTCGAGCCCCGCTACGAGAAGGGAGAGATCCTCCTCGAGGTTCCCGACACGTTCCTGGCCAAGGCCGAGTTCCCCCTCACCGTGGACCCGTTCGTGGAGCTCGATTTCTCCGCCTCCGGCGGCGGATTCTCGATCACGGGGTCCTTCTCGGACGCGCCGTCCCTCGCCATCGAGGGCGGCGGCAATCCGTACGTCGCCTGGTCGGAGAACGTCGCTCCCCAGAGCGGAGGCACGGGGAACTTCGAGATCTACCTGCGCTACTGGAACGGTCTGGCGTGGGTGGCCCTGGGCACCTCCGCGACGGGCGGAGGCATCAGCAACAATTCCGGAAACTCCGTCAAGCCCCAGGTGGTCCTCGAAGCGGGCGGCCTGGGAAATCCGATCGTCGTCTGGGAAGACGTCACGAGCGGAAATCTCGAAATCTTCCTGCGCCGCTGGGACGGCCGGCTGTGGGCGGAACTCGCCGGCTCGGCGGATCCCTCGGGCGGCATCAGCCACACCTCCGGCGAGTCGCGCAATCCGACGGTGGCGTTCACCAAGGCCATCAGCCCCTTCTCCGATCCTCCCTCCGTCGTCGATGTTCCCATCGTCGCCTGGGAGGATACCTCCTTCGGCTCCTCGGAGATCCTGTGCCGCGTCTTCTACCCCGGCGATCCGGGCGACGGCCTGGATCCGAACACGACGGCCGACGACGTGCCCCCCATCCGGGAGGGGTGGTACGAATTGGAAAACTCCGGCGGCTTCGGATTCGGATCCGTCAGCAACACTCCCGCCGCGCCCTCGGAGCGGCCCCGCATGGTGACGGACGTCAACGGCAATCCGATCGTCGTGTGGCAGGACGCGGTGGATATCAATAACCCGGCTGCAACGTGGGAGATCTACCTGCGGCGGTTCACCCCCGATCAAGTCATCCACCCGTTCTACGGAACACCCATTGCGTCCGGCAACCCCTTCTACCCCGACCCCTTCCAGGGTTATGTGCAGGTCCAGGGATCCTGGAATCAGGTTTCCGGATCGGCCACCGGCGGCGGAATCAGCAATACCCCGAACCCCGGAACCGGCGCCGGACGCTCCATCAACCCCAGCGTCGCGATCAAGTATCCCGGGCCGGGAAGCCCGGAGCACATCTACGTCGCCTGGGAGGAATCCACCTCGAGCAGCAACACGGAAGTTTATGTCGCCGTCAGTATCAACCAAGGCGCCTGGAGCGCCGTCGGCACGGGACCGGGAAGCACGCCCTCCAACTCGGGAGGCGGCGTCAGCAATACCCCCACCTTCTCCCGCAATCCCCAGATCGGCGTGGACGGCGTCAACCGGCCGGTCGTCGTCTGGGTGGACGACGAGCCGGGCAACCTGGAAATCTATCTGCGGCAAACCGATCAGCCGGCGGGCGGCAACTGGGTCGAAGTCGGGTTCCAGAGCTTCTCCGCGTCGCCCGATCCTTCCCTCACCGGTCGAGGAGGCCTCAGCAAGACCTTCTCCGCCTCCCTCCGGCCGGTCGTGCAGGTCGGAAACCTGGGGCTCCCGACGGTGGCCTGGGCGGACTTCAGCGGAAATCCTTCCGGAAGCTCTCCCGGCTCCTTCGAGATCTTCGCCAAGCGTTTCTACATGAACGAGCCGCGCAGCCTCCGGCAGGTGCAGAACGACTCTCCCTTCACCAACACCGACATTCCGGCGGGAGGGTTCACCACGCTTTCTTCCATCCAGTTCCGCTGCACGCCGTTCAGCGAGGACACCGCGCGGCAGGTTTACATGGAGGTGGAGGTGAAGCCCACCAACACCCCCTTCAGCGGCCAGGAAACGCTCTCGAGCGGTCTCGTTTCCATCAATCCCACGACCCACCTGGGCACGAGCGAATGCGTGATCGTCTTCACCGGCCTCGTCAACACGAGCTACCACTGGCGCGCCCGCACCGTGGATGAGATCGGCCGTTCTTCGCCGTGGATTTCCTTCGGAGGCAACGCCGACGGACAGGCCGACTTCACGATCACCTCGACCGCCACGGTCCCGCCTCAGGCGCCCATCAACCTCCTGGCGGGCCTGGCTTCGGGAGGCGGCGTGGCCCTGAACTGGAGCCCGCCCCCCGGCGGGGGCGCGTCCACCTACAACGTGAAGCGCTCGACGACCTCCGGCGGTCCCTACACCACGATCGCCACGGGCGTGACGACCCTCTCCTACACGGACACGGGCGTCTCCGCCGGCAACACGTATTACTACGTGGTCTCCGCCGTCAACTCGGCGGGCGAGAGCCCCAATTCCAACGAAGCCTCGATCACGATCCCGACGGGCGGGGGTGGAGGCGGTGGTGGGGGCGGCGGAGGCGGCGGTTCCGATGACGAAGAAGCCTGCGGCCTCCTGGGGGCCGAGGCGGCGCTCGCCCTGGCGGCTCTTCTCGCTCTGCGGCGCCGGCGCCCGTAGTCGAACTTTCCGAAGCGATCCCGGAAGGGGCGGCCGAACCGCCGGCCGCCCCTTCACCCTTCAGCGGGCCGCCGGCGCCGCCTCCCGCCGTTCGACCGACCCGCCGTAGCTCACTTCGATCTCCTGCGCCGTCGCGGGGGAACGGACGCGCACCGTAAACGATCCGCCCGACTCCAGCCGCCCCTCCGCGTCGAACGCCACCGCGATCTTCCCGTCCGGCGGCACCGCCGTCCCCGCGGGAAACTCGAACGCCGCCTCCCCCGCCAGCACATATTCCTCTCCCGGCAGAAGGCGGCTCACCCGAACCTCGTCCACGATCCCGGCGAACCCGCCCCGCTCGCCCCCCACGATGAACGCCGCCCCCGCCGGCGTCCACCCCGCCTGGCCCGGCCGCACATCCACCGGCACCCGATTGACGTAAAGCCTCAAGTCGCGCCCCGAGTAGAGAAGCTGCACGTGGCACCACGCCTCGGGCGGCACGCGCGACGCCCCCGATGAAACCGAAAGCCCCCCCGCCCGCCCCACGATCCGGCCGTCCGCCTCCGCCGCCAGCTCCACGCCCTCGGCCAGCGTGCAGAGCACCCCGCGGCCCGTCCGCCCCGCCCGCCGCTGAAACCACAGCTCCACCGCGAACCCCGGATCCACCCCCGGAAACGGCACGTCGCCGCCGTGAATCGTCCCGCCCCCCGAAAGCTGGATCCCCTGCCCCACCCGTCCCGGCACGCGCGTGCCGTTGCGGATCCGCGCGTCCCGCCCGAACGCCCCCGCCTCCGGAGGGTCCTCGAAATGCCACTCCGCCGCCGTCTCCTTGACGAGCAGGTGCGCGGCCCGCCGGGGCACGTCGAACACCACCCACGCCGGCGCCCCCGACGCCCGCGCCCGGTCCCGCGCCGCCCGGAAAAGCGCCGCCACGTGATTGGCCGAAGCCACCACCCCGAGGTCCTTCCCCGCGTCCTGGAGAAACGTCACCGAAAGCCCCAGAACGAGAGCCAGGATCACGATGACGACGAGAAGCTCCAGGAGGGTCAGTCCGCCTTCACGCGGGCCGCGGCCGGCCGTCATCCGATTCACCGAATATCGTCCGACGTGCCCGGCTTGCCGTCCCCGCCCACGCTGCGAAGCTGGAACCGATCGGGGTTGACGAACGTCTTCGTGGCGGAACTTTGCTCGGGCGCGACCGTCAGCTCCTCCCCGTCCTCGGTGAGGCGGTACTTCAGCACGGCCGGGCGCGGCCGCGCGTAGTCCCGATGATGAAGGTAAATGAGCGTGAAGCCGAAGAAGTCCCGGTACTCCCGAAGCTCGTTGTCCCCGAAGTACCAGTCCGTGAGATTCGCGGAGGCCTTGTCCCGGTCCGTGTTCCCGAACGACTCGTCCCCCGGAGGCTGATAGAGGACGCCCCCCCGCTTGCGCGACGAAAGGCACGCCACGAGCGCCTCGATGCCGTTGTTGATCTCGTTCGGGGCCCGGCCGCCCAGCCCGTCCACCGACGAGGGCGGATAATCCCCCCAGCGCGTCCGGTACGACGCCAGCGCCCCGGAGATCGTCCCGATCATCGCCTCCGTGGAGTTGGCCCGCGACGCCGACAGCGCCGCGTTCACCCCGACCGTGGCCAGCGCCGCCAGGATCGAAAGAATCACGATCACCACCAGCAGCTCGAGGAGCGTGAACCCGGCCCTATTGCGGAATGCTTTCATAGATCCGGACGTTGTCCGCCTCGAAGACGTACTCCTGCCCGTCCGGCGCGCGCCCGAAGATCGACACGCGCCACGGCCCCCGCGCTCCCGCGAGATTCACGGGAATCTCCCGCGTCACGGGCGTCCACCGCGCCGCCGCCGGATTCCAGACGGATACCGTGAAATGCGCCGCCCGGTTGCGCTCCCCCCGCTCGATCCGCAGGCGCACCTCCCGGGGATCCGGGGGCGCTTCCTTCACCGGCATCCACCCGGTGCTCATGTCCCTCCGCTCGATGTGAAGGTTCTCGCTCCCGGACGGCAGCAGCCACAGCTTCCCCGTCCGATCGAGTCCCACGTGGAATCCCACCCAGCTTTCTCCCTGCCGGGAATGGTACAGCGACACGCCGCACTCGGCGTGTCCCATCCGCTCCGGATACAGGGTCACTTCGAGCGCCTGAAAGTGTTCCCCCGGAAACTCGCGCGACAGCGTCGTGGCCCCCCAGGACACGATCGCCTGCCGGCCCGCGAACCGCACCCGACCGCCCCGCCCGGGGACGTTCTCGAGCGTGATCGAGATCCCGTACTTCTCGTCCGCCTCGATCCAGTTGTGGCCCACCGTCCGGCCCGGCTCCCGCTCGAACCGCTCGTCAAGCCGCACCGCCGTCCCTTTCCAGCGCTCGATCTCCTCGAGCGCCCGCTCGAGGTCCGCCACCACCCGCTGCGAGAAGGGATCGGACCACTGAGCTTTGAGTTTCACCGCCTCGGCGAACTCCCGCGCCGCCAGAGTCAGCCGCGCCTCGTCCCCCTCGAGCGGCGCGTGATAGTACTCCACGTACCCGAGCACGTGAAAGACCACCGGATCGACCGGCGCCTGCGCCCCCTGGAAGAGCGACGCCGCCATCCGCGCCGCCGCCTGCGCGTCTCCCGGCCGCCCGAGCGCCGCGTAGGCGCACGCCAGCGAAACCCACGGCTCGGGCCGCGTGGGATCCAGATCCTTCACCCGGCGCAGGAGCGTCTCCGCGTTCAGGCGCCGCTCCTCCGCCTCCCGCCGCAGAGTTTCCGCCCGCGCCTCCTCCGCGGCCGCCAGGGCTTCTCCCTCGAGCCGCCGCGCCGTGCGCAGGTACGCCGCCGCCGCCCCCGAAGCGGCCGGCGCGTAGTCCGGATCCGCCCGCAGCGCCGCCAGAAAATGCTCCAGCGCCGGCTCGTCCGCCCCCTCCCGGAGCGCCACGCACCCGAGAACCGCCCGGGTTTCCGCGTTCCGGGGATCCGCCTGCCGCGCCCGGTCCAGCGTCTCCGCCGCCTCCTTGCGCCCCGCGATGAACTGCGCCAGCCCCGCCACCCGAAGCGCCTCCGCCGACGCCGGATCCCGGTCCAGCGCCCGCGACGCCAGCCCCTCCGCCTCCGCCGCCCGCCCTCCCAGAAGAACGAGCGTCGCCAGATTCGTCCATGCCTCCGTCAGGTACGGCTGCGCCCGAATCGCCTCGACGAACCGCGCCGCCCCCTCGGCCGCCCGCCCTTCGAGAGCCAGGACGACGCCCGACGCGTTCAGCGCCTCCGCCTTCGTCCAGGCTCCGGCGGACCCGTCCGTCCCGCCCGGCTCCAGCCGAAGCGCCTCCGCCAGGCTCTCCTTCGCCTTGGCCGTATCGCCCAGCCGCAGCTGCGCCAGCCCCCGCAGAAGGTGCGCCTCCGCGCGGTGCGACGGCGTCACGTCCGGCGCGCCGCCGAACTTGAGAAAGAAATCCCCCACGACCTCCAGCGCCTCCCGCGGACGATCCAGGTCCAGCAGGCACCGCACGAGCCCCAGCTTCGCCCCGTAGTGGCGCGGCGAAGCCTCCAGCGCCCGCTCGAACGCCAGGCGCGCCGCCTCCGGCAGCCCCAGGGACCGCCAGACCCGCCCCGCCTCCGCGTGAAGGTCGCCGCCCGCCGCTCCGGCCGAAGCCCCTTCCAGGTACGCCTCCAGCGCCGCCCCGTAATCCCCCGCCTCGATCGCCAGCTGCCCCAGAAGAAGCGCCGCCTCCGCATGGTCCCGCCGCGCCTCCAGCGCCCGCGCCAGCTCCTCCCGCGCCTCGCGCAGCATCCCGAGACCCACGAGCTTCCGCGCCAGTTTCACCCGCTCGTCCGCCTCCTTCGGCCCCGGCTGAATCCGCGCCGTCTCCAGACGATACTGCTCCTCGTGCGTGTAGTTGTACTCCCACCGGACGAGATCCTCCTTGCGCAGGTTCACCCGCCGGCCCGCCTTGTCCCGCAGAATGATCTCGCCGGCCGTCTCCGCCAGAAGGTGCCCTTCGAACTTGGTGCCGTTCTTGTGGTACGCGGCGAAAAACTCGCGCTCCCGCTCCGCGCGCCGGTCGGAACGCGCCGGCGCCTCCGGCTCCTCGAGCTTGCGCAGCGCCTCGATCTCCGCCGCCAGCGGGAGATCCGCCGCCCCCAGGACGGGCGCGCCGGGAGAAACCCGCGGATACTTCCTCGCGCCGGCCAGCCGGTTGTAGGCCGCCGTGGCCGGCCCCGGACGCAGAAGCGGCGCGGGCGGCGCCTCGTCGCGCGGCTCCGGCGGCCTCAGGTAAGGCACCGGCAGCCGCGCGGCCGTCTCGCCCCGGAAGATGTCCCGCCCCTGCCAGTACCGCCCGAAGTTCTCTTCCGGAAACTCCGGCGCCCTCGGCGAGAGGCGCTCGTAGGCCGCCTCCGGAGGCGCCACGGGCGGCTCCGCCGCCGGCCCCAGCCCGCCCGCCAGGCCGCCCCCCACCCAGACAACGCCCGCCGCCACGGCCACGAGCGCCGCCCACTGCTCCTTGTTGAGCGCCTTGAGAAGTTTCATCGGACCGGAGCCTTCTCATCCACCCGCAGGATCGCCACGGTCATCGTCGCCTGATAGAGATCCTTGGACGCCTCCGACCGGCGCGCCTCGAACTGCGTCACCGCCAGGTATTGCCCCTTCTTCTGCGCCCCGTGAAGCACCTTGAAGACCGACTCCGCCTTGCCCGCGAACTTCATGAAAACCCCGTACGGCGTCACGAAGGAGGCCTTCCGCCCCGACGGATCGTCCTCCCGCGTCGCCGGTCCGGCGCTCGCGTCGATCGCCTCGATCCGGTCCACCTCGGATTCGATCGCCAGCGTGGCCAGCCTTTCGACCGCCGCCAGACGCAGCAGGTTTTCGGCCACCCGCTCTTCCTCGGCGCCCTCGTCGGAAATCGAAAAGGGCGCCAGCGCGATCCGGGCCTTGACCGCCTTCTGACGAAGCTCCTCCCCAAGCTTAATCTTCAGATCCTCGTAGTGCGCCCGGGCCCCTTCCGCGGGCTTGCGGAACCGCTCGGCGGGGCGGAACGCCGTGTCGGCCACGAGCGCCGCCAGGACCTTGCGGCCCTGCTCGCGCTCCGCCCGCGCCAGGCGCAGCGTCTCCTCCGACGGCACCCCCTGGGCCGCGCGCGCCTCGAGATCCCTCCGCTCGCGCTCGCGCCGCGCGGCCGCCGCCCGCGCCCCGTCCCGCAGCGGTGCCAGGACGAACGCGTTATAGAGAATCACCGCCAGCACGGCTCCCGCCGTGGCCACGAGAAACGTCCGGTTCTCCTTCCAGAAGTAATCCATGCGTCACTCGAACTGCACGAGGATCTCGAACGCCCGCCAGCCGGCCTTCTCGCCGGCCCGCTGGGACTGGATCGACGCCTTCACGCCCCGGGGCGGATCGGCGAGCTGGTCGCGCAGCGCGCGCAGCGCCTCCCGCGCCCCGCCGCGGATGTTCTCGTCCACCTCCCCCGCCACCACGATCGACTTCGGCGGCGCCGGCCAGCGCAGCACCCCGCGCTCCAGTCCGTCCACCACGTCCTCCTCGGCGAACGGCTCCGCGTGGCCCTTGACCCGGATCTCGCGGCCTCCAAGATCCCCTTCCAAATCCCCGACCACGAGCCCCCGCTGGCGGGAAAGAAACGCCACCCGGACCCGCTCCGCCGTCGCCAGGAACCGGTCGTCCCGCCGCGCCGGCGGCTCTCCCAGCCGGATCTCCTGAACGGTCATTCCGGCCGGAAGCGCCCGCCGGAGCCGCGCCACGAGGTCGAGGACCACCCGTCCGCCCGCCACGGGTCCGCCCAGGGCCTCGAGCCGGGCGGCCAGGTCCCGCTGATCGCTCCGCAGGGTCTCCATCTCCTCCATCCGCTTGCGGATATCCGCCGTCCGGGCCTGGAAGGCCGCCAGCGCCGATTCCTCCGCGCCCTTCCGGAAGGCCGCCAGCGCCGTGGCCACGCCCAGCGACACGGCCAGCGCCGCCCCGCCCACGGCCAGCCAGAAGGTGGAACGGAAAAAGTTCCGGCGCCGCTTCAGGCGATCCGGAAGGATCGAAAGCGTCGCGGCCGCCAGCGCCGGCGGCGGAGAGCCGATCTGCCCCAGACCCAGCGCCACCGCCATGTCCGTCGGCAGCCGCCGGAATTCCTCCAGATCCGGCCCCTCCAGCCCCGAAAGATCGAGCTTCGCGAAAGGATCCAGGAACTCGACCGGCACCTTGAGCGCCCCCGAAAGGTACCCCGACAGCCCCCGGAGCCGGGCCCCTCCGCCCGAAAGGAGCACCTTGTCCACCGCGAAATCGCGCTCGTTGAGCTGAAGCCGGGCGTGCTGAATCGACGAGGAAACCACCCCCGCGAGCTGGCCGGCCGCCGCCCGGACGGGCGCGCGAAGCTGATCCTCCTTCTCCTCGTCGGCGTTCGGGCCGGGCGGGCCGAGGTTCGCGTGAGCCGCCTTCAGGCGCTCCGCCTCTTCGAGCGAAACCCCCAGCGAGGCGGCGATCTGCTGATCGAAAATCCTCGCCCCAGAGGAGACGTTCCGGGCGAAAAGGAGCCTCCCGCCGCGCACGAAGGCCAGGTCCATCGCGTCGGAGCCCAAGTCAAGGAGCAGGACGGTCCCGCCCTCGGGCTCGCAGGCGTTCCGATACGCCGCGTACAGGGCGAAGGCGTTCGGCACCGCGTCCCGGACGTCCACGCCCGCGCGCCGCGCCAGCTCGATCCGCTCGTCCACGTAGGCGCTCTTGGCCAGGCCCACGAGCGCGAGGTACTGCGGGAAATACGCGTCCGGCTCGCGCAGCGTGCAGTAGTCCACGTAGAGCCCGCCGCCCTCCCCGCGCCGCTGCTCCAGCTCGTAGCCCATCATGACGCGATAGTTGAGCGGCTTCATGGCCGGCTGCAGCACGAGCTGGAGATTGAGGTCCCGCCCGGAGAGCCCCACCACGCCCGGCCGGGATCCGTTGCGCGGCCCAAGCGCCTCGTAGAGAAGGCGGGGGAGCGCGGCCTTCGCCTCGGCGCCGGCGTCCTCCGGGCGGGGAGCGCGCCGGCGCGCCGCCGCCACGACCTTGTAGCCGCGCACGGTGCGCCGCACCGCGGCCACCTTCAGGGCCGTCGATCCGATGTCGATCCCGTAAGGCATAACCGACCGTCCGATCCGCTGGCGGAAACGCGCCTCAGGGCCTCAACGTTCCCAGGAGCGTCCGCGCCTCCGAGGCCGCCTCCGACTGAGGATACGCCGCCAACAGCGCCTGAAGCATCTGCCGGGCCAGGAACCCCTGTCCGGCCCCGGCGCAGGCCCGCGCCCGCTCCAGAATCCGCCGCGCCCGTTCCGACTCGGCGTCGGGAGCCGAAGCGGCTTCCGCGCGCAGGCTTTCCCGGAGCGCCTCCGCGGAGCCCTCCAGACCGCCCCCTCCCCATTCCCGCGCGAAGCGCTCCAGCGCCTCGATCGCGCGCGTCAGATCTTCGGGACGACGGGAGAGGCGCGCTTCGAAGGCCCGAGCCCGCACCTCCAGCCACTCCTGCCGCTGGCTGTCCTCGAGGCTCTTGAGTTCCGCTTCCATCCGGTCCCTCAGGCCGGGGTCCCGCGCGTCCTTCACGGCTTCCCGCAGGAGCGTCAATGCTTCCCCGAAGCGCCGCCCTTCCCGCGCGCGCCGGGCCGCCTGGAGCGGGTCGCCCGAGCCGGAACCCGCGCCGGCCTCGCGGAGCTCGATCGCCAGCTCCGCCTGCTCGGCCCCCGGTTCGCAGGCCAGGTCGAGGACAAGGTTCGGGCGGCCGTCGGCCGTTCGGAGCGAAACCCGCGCGGGCCGCGAGATTTCGATCGTGAAGTCGCCTTCCTCCGAGGACACCGCCAGACGGGCGGCGCGCGCGTCCGGAGCTTCGGGAACGCCCTGGACGCGGGCGGAACGGGGAAGCGCGGCGGCCAGAGAAACGCGGTCGATCTGCCGGAGCGGCTCGCCCCGGAAGCGCCACGAAACCCGCGCGCCGTGGTCGGAAAGGGAAATGCGCTCTTCGAACTCCACGTCGCGCAGGTCCACGGGGCTGGGCATCCGGCCGTGCCCCACGAGGTCGGCCGCCTGTTCCGCCCAGGTCGCTTCGCGCGCGAAGATCTGCGGCAGGCCGCCCGCCTTTTCGCTCTCGAGGCGCGCCTGCAGATTCAGAACCACCGGCCGTCCGCGGAGGGCGACCTGAAGGACGCCCTGGCGCGTCGCGAGGATCCGATGGGACGCGCGCC
>DATLZA010000077.1 GCA_035574235.1 Planctomycetota bacterium
GGCGTCGCCCTCGGGCCCCGAAGGCCCGCCGCTTTGGGATCGGGCGCGGAGGAAGGCGGCCAGCGCCGAAGCTTCCGTTTCGGTGAGGCCGAAGTCGGGCATTCCGATCCACGGATAATGCCTCGCCGGCGCCTTCAGGAACTCGCGGAGCGCTTCGGGGCGCCATTTGGCGGCCAGGTGAGAAAGGGGCACGCGAGAGGAATCCGGCTCGCGGTCGGGTCGCGTGTGGCAACCGACGCAGCGGAGCTGGGCGAACAGGCGCCCTCCCTCGGCCACGGCCTCCGGCGCGGGCGCGGGCCCCTCGGGCGGAGGCGTCCCGAGGGTCGCCAGAAACGCCGCCAGATCCGCCGCCTCCTGGGCGTCGAGGTCCGCGAACCGGGGCATGGAGGCGTCCGCGCGGAAAGCCCGCGGGTTGTGGATCCATCGGGCCATCCATTCGGGCCGGAGGCGGGCCCCGACGTCCTTGAGCGACGGGCCCGCGAGTTCAGGCACGAGCCATCCGGCGATTTTCGCCTTCCCGCCGTCTTCGAACGCGGGGTGGCATTGGAGGCAGCGCCGGGAGGTCAGCACCTCGAGTCCCCGGCGCAGGAGGTTCGGCCGGGCGAGGGCGGGCGTCGCGGGGTCGTGGAAGACCGCGGGGGGGCCCACGGGTTCCCGCGGAAAATCCTGTGAAGACCAGGAGAGCCGGAAGAAGGCGTCCCCTTCGGCGGGGCTGGAATAGCGGACGAGGAGGCGATTGCGGCCTTTCTTGAGGAAAACGGAGGTTCCCTGGACCTTCGAGAAATCGTCGCCCCGCGCTTCCAGCGTCAAGGCGCCGTTGACGCGGACTTCAAGGGTGCCGCGGCCTGCGGCCGAGAAGGAGCAGTCGGTTCCGAGATCGACCGTGACGAATCCTTCGAAGAGGGCCTCGAAGGGACCTGGGGCGAGGAAGGGGGTCGGGGAGCGCCCGGCCGGGACGTAGAGCGCCGCCAGCCGGGCGACGCGGGCGTCGGTTCCGGAGGCGGAACGGAACGTGACGGCGAGACCGGCGGCGAGCGGGAGAGGTTCCGGCGGGGCGGCTTCCTGCCGGCGGGCCGGGCTTCGCGCGGCGGCGGCCAGTCCGCCGGCGAGGGCCAGCCACAGAGCGAGGGGCGCGCTTTTCACGGCGATGCGGAGGTCAGGATACCCTTGGAGGGCGAGGGTCGTCAATCTCCTCCGGGCGAAAAAAAGCCCCGGCCGGGAGGTGTCCCGGCCGGGGCGCTCGGTTCCGCGGGGGCCTCTTACGAGAAGAGGCTCATGACCGGCTTGCCGCCCTTGACATAGGGAATGTACCGGCCTTCCGTGTTGTACTTCTTCTTCGGGTCGATGCCGCACGCGTGATAGATCGTCGCGAAGAGATCGTAGATGCTGACCGGCTTGTTGCAGGCGTGGCCGTTGGGGCCCGTGTCGCCGTGGACGCGGCCGCCCTGGATGCCGCCGCCCGCCAGGACCACGCTGAAGCCGTTGGCCCAGTGGTCGCGTCCCTGGCCGCCGTTGATGTCCGGCGTGCGGCCGAACTCGCCGCACCAGAGAACCAGCGTCTCCTTGAGCATGTCCTTCTCGGCCAGATCCTTGATCAGGGTTCCCAGGCCGCGATCCACTTCCGGCACAAGGCGCTTGCAGCCGCCGGCGACGTCGTCGTGCATGTCCCAGCCGCCCAAGCCGATTTCGACGAAGGACACTCCCGCCTGGACGAGGCGCCGGGCCAGGAGGCAGTTGATCCCGAACCGGCCGCCGTACTCCTTGACGAGTTCCGCCGGCTCCTCGCGGTAATTGAAGGCCTTCAGAAGCGGCGTGTTCATCACGTCTTCGGACTTCACGTACGCCGCTTCGACCTTGGCGACCTCCTTCTGCTGCCGCTTGGCCGCCCACTCCTTGTTCTGCTCCAGGAGGAGCTTGGCGCGCTCCTTGTCCCGGTTGGCATCCACCGTGCGGCGGATGTTCGGAATCGGGTTGTCGGCGTTATTGAGACGGAACGGCAGGTAATCCTCGCCGAAGACCGTGGACTGCGGAATGAGGGGCGGGTCGATGGCGATGAAGTGAGGCAGGGGGAAGTCCTTCGCGCCCTTCTCATAGGAAATGACCGTGCCCGTCGCGGGGATCTCCAGCCCCTGGATGGGCTGCATCCCGATGTGCATGAGCGACGTGCCGCGCTCGTGGGCGCCCTCATGGGTGGCCATCGAGCGGATCACGGCCATGTGCTTGGCCTGCGAGGCGCAGATGGGCATCAGCTCGCTGAACTTGACCCCCGGCGCCGAGGTGTCGATGGGCTTGAACGGAGCCTTCGGCTTCGGGTCGAACGTCTCATACTGGGTGGGCCCGCCGCCCATCCACAGCATGATGACCGCCTTGGCCCCCTTGCCGGCGTTCTGCTTGGCCACGGTCTGCTGGGCCAGCGCCGAATGAGGCAGGGAAGCCGCCGCCAAGCCCGCTCCGGCCCCGAGGCTGAACCTCAGGAAATGCCGCCGGCTGAAGGCGGGCACGCAGTGTTCGCACTTGAGCATTCGCATCCCCTCCAACGTTATGTTCTCAGATCCCTTTTTTCCATCAGTGACGCGTGACGAATTCCGTGCTGTTCAGGAGCGTCCAGTAGGCGTCCTCCCACCCCGAGCCCGGGTGCTGCTTGACGAAGGCCGCATACCGCGCCTTCTCGGCATCCGTGGGCTTGCGGGAAAGAGCCGCCAAGAACATCTCCTCGACCTTCTGCTCGTCCGTCCCCTGCATGCTCTTGATGCGGGAGAGGACGCCCCCGCCGGAGATCCAGCTCATGATCTCCTGGTTGTTCCGCAGGAGCAGCGCCTGGCGCGCGTTGCCCGGAAGGGGGGTCGTCTCGCACCAGATCGCTCCGGCGGGGAAGAGCGACTGCACCATCTGGAGCACCCGGCCGATGTTGCGCTCGGGCGCGCCCTTGGTGGCCACGAGAATCGAATTGATGAGCTGCTCCCCGCTGAGCTGCTGGATGGTCCCGCGCGAGAAGTCCACCTTCGCGTAGGTGCCGTCCGCCTCGCAGGAGAGCTGATAGACCTGCGAGTTGCAGATGGCCCGCACCAGATGCTTGACCGAGTAGCCGTTCTGGATCAGGTCCCGGGCCAAGGCGTCGAGAACTCCGTTGACGACCGGCTTGTTCCTCCGGGCCGCGAAGTCGTCCACCGGATGGACGACGCCCCGTCCGAAGAGCCAGCCCCACACGCGATTGGCCAGCGCGCGCGGAAGCTGGGTGTTGCCCTTGTTCGTCATGAGCTGGACCAGGATCTTCACGCGATCCACGCCGGGGCCCGGAGGCGCCTGCCCGCCGAAAAGGAAGATCGGCTTGGCCGCGCCGCCCGACTTGGACTTCTTGACGATATCGCTGTCGATTTCCACGTCGTTGATCATCGCCTCGCCTTCATCGGCGTACTTGATCTCGACGTGCTCGACGGCGTCCTTCTCGCTGGAATTGCCGTAGCCGCGGGCCCGCATGCGGGCGTTGAAGGCCGCCAAGCCGTAGAAGTGCTCCACCGTCCAGTTGTCGAACGGATGGTCGTGGCACTTGGCGCACAGGAGGCGGATCCCCAGCATGTGCCGCGCCACGTTGTTGGCGAACTCGCTGACGGGCCCTTCTTCATTGTAGAAGGACAGCTTGTAGGCCAGGGCCGGGTCTCCTTCGTCCGTCCCGCGGGCGTCCAGCATGGCCGCCACGATGTCGGTCCAGGGACGATCCTTCTGGAGCTGGAGCTTGAACCAGCGGATGAAGTCTCCCATGATCCGATCGCGCGCCGCCTTCGAGAGCTTCGGCATCGTGTCCATCTTGACGTCGTGGTAGTTGCCGAAGAAGGCTTCCGCGAACCGGCGCGACCAGAAGTCCGCCCACGCTTCGGTGTTCAGGAGTTCGTCGATCTTGGCGACGCGCTTGTTCGGATTCGTGTCGGCGAGGAACGCCTTCACCTCCTCGAGATTGGGCGGATAGCCCACGAGGTCCAGCATGACGCGGCGCAGGAACTCGCCGTCGTCCGCCGGACGCGCCTTGCGCGAGATCGCGCTGTCGATGGATGAACTGACGGCCGGCTTCCTCGGTTCGGACTGCGTCTGCAAATCCGCCGCGGAGCCGGCCAGGAAGAGGAGCAGGAGCGCTCCCGCCCCAACCTTGAAAGCCCTCATCGCAGATCCCCTCCAACAAAACCCTTGCTCCATATTTCTAACACTCCATCCCCCCCGGAATTTTCAAAAGCGCGTCATCTCGGAAGCTCCGTCCGGCGCTCCCGTAAATCCTAACATCCAGACGGAGGAAACGAGCCTCCTCCGTGCAAAATGGACTCTACGGAGCCGCTCCTCGCCGCCCCCGGATCGCGCGCGCCAGGGCGCGGACCCGAACCGGATCCACGGGCCCTTCGGTCCTTCCCCCTCTTTTGAGCGCCGTTCCGACGATGAATCCGTCCGCCTCGCGGAAGCGCCCCACGTTTTCGGGAGAAACTCCGCTGGCCACGTACACGGGCCGATCGGGCACCGCCCGCCGCACGGCGCTCAGCTGCTGCGGGTCCGGCGGGGCGCCCGTTTCCGGTCCCGTCACCAGAAGGACGTCCGCCAGCCCGCGGTAGGCGACCTCGCGCGCGGCGGCCGTCAGGTCGCCGCCCCCCGCCGGCCGGGCGTGCTTAACCCACACGTCCGCGAACACCGCCGCGCGACATCCGATCGAGCGCCGATAGCGCAGCGTCTCGTGCGCGCGACCGTCGATCTGGCCCTGGTCCGTAAACGCCGTCCCCACGTGCACGTTCACCCGGATGAAGTCCGCTCCCGAAGCCAGGGCCGCCGCCAGCGCCGCTTGGGCGTCGTTGCGCAGGACGTTGACCCCCACGGGCAGGCCGGTCGCGCGGCGCGCCTCCAGGGCCGCCACGGCCAGAAGCGCCGGAACGTGCGGTTCCACCTCCCCAGGCGCGAACGGAGCGTCGCCGAAGTTCTCCAAGAGCAGCCCGTCCGCTCCGCCCCGGGCCAAGGCCCGCGCGTCCGCGACCGCCCGTTCCAGGACCTCGTGTGGGCGGCGCGCCCGGGGCGAGCCCGGCAGCGGCGGAAGATGAATCATGCCGATCAGGGGCCGCCGCGCCGCGAAGATCTTCACCGCGCCGGATTATAGCGCCCCGCGGGTCCATTCAAGGTTTTCCGCTTGACTCCGCCCGGGACCCGCCTTATGGTGGCTTGAGGCGAGCCGAAGGAGAGGAACTCTCATGGCACGCCTTCGCCGCCGCCCCCGTCTCACGGCTCCTCCCGCCGCCCGTCCCGCCCGCCGTCCGGCCGCCCCTGTCGAAGGCAACCTCGGCATCCCTCAGTGGACCGACCTCATCCGCGAGTTTCCGGATTACACGCAGGCCTATGTCGAACGGGGCATTCTCCTCTATAAAACGGGACGGTTCGACAACGCCCTCTATGACTTCAACATGGCCCTCCGCCTGGAGCCCGAACTTCCCAAGGCTCTCTACTGGCGCGGCCTGACCCTTCTGGCGTTCCGGCGTTTCAAGGAAGCCGCCGCGGACTTCCGGCGCTGTGTGGCCCGGGATCCGTCCAACGCGGATGCCGCCTTCCAGGCCGCCGCGGCCCTGATCGAGATGGGCGATCTCGACACGGCGCTCGAGCTTTTGGATCAAGCCGTGACGCGGAAGCCCGATCACGCCCGCGCCCTTGCGCTGCGCGGCGAGCTTCGACTGCGGCGACGCGACTTCGAGGGCGCCGAAGCGGACCTCTCCGCCGCGCTCGAGCGCGATCCCAAGAACGCCGCCGCCCTGGCTCACCGTGCCCAAGTCCATCTGGTTCGCGGCAACTACGGACGCGCGCTCGACGACCTCAACGCCGCGATCGCTCTCGATCCCGCCCAGGCCGGACCGTTCCACGATCGGGGAGTCATCGCCCTTCGGCGCAAGGACTACGCGGCCGCCCTGGGGGACCTCGAGAAGGCCATGGCCCTCGATCGCGCGATCCCCATCGACCCGCGCTATGCGGAGGCCTACCTGGACCGCGCGCGCCAGGCCGCCCGCTCGGGTCGCCTGGACGAGGCCATCGACTCCTATCAGGCGGCCCTTTCGCTGGACCCCGAAAGCGTGCCCGCCGCGGAGGCCGCCGAGTGCCGCCGACGCCGCGCGGCGGCCGCCCTGGAGAAAGGAGCCTTGGATGCCGCCGTGGCCGACTTCGAGGAGGCCGAAAGGCTCCAGCCGGCCGGATCGCCCCAGCCGCTCTTCGCGGACGCGCTTCGCCGCCGGGCCGCCGCCCGGACCGCCCAGGGCGCTCACGACGAGGCCCTGGCGGACCTGACCCGCGCCCTCGCCTTCAAGCCGGACCTCGCGCTCGATCCCGCCCTGGCGCCCTCCTTCACCCACCGCGGCCGGATGCGCGTGGAGGCCGGACAGTTCGCCGACGCCATCGCCGACCTCACGCGGGCGATCTCGCTGGCCCCGTCCGATCCGGCGCCGCGCGAGCTCCGCGCCGCCGCCTACTTCCAGTCCGGAGAGCACGAGCGGGCCGCCGGAGACCTCGAAATCGCCCTCCGGCTGAAACCCGACTACCCGCTGGATCCGACGCTTCTTATGGCCTTCGCCGAGCGCGGCCGCGCCCGTCTGAAGCGGGGAGACGTCCTCGGCGCGGCGGGCGATTTCGAGGTCGCCTCCCGCGTGGATCCCGACCTGCGCCGCGATCCGGCCTACGCCCAGGCGCTTCTGGGCCGGGCCACCGCCTTCCTCGAGCAGCGCAAGTTCGAGGCGGCGTTGGCCGACCTGGAGCGGGCGCTCGAGATTCAGCCGGATCTTCGCGTACCTCCGGGCGTGGCGGCCGCCTACGTGGCCCGCGCCCAAGTCCGCGCCGAGAAGGGCAAGGCGGACCTCGCTCTGGCGGACCTGGGCCGCGCCCTGGAACTGGACCCCCAAAGCGCCGCCGCTTACGCCCTACGGGCCGCGATTCGGCGCGACCGCATGGATTACGCGGACGCGCTGGCCGATTACCGACAGGCCGTGCGGCTGGATCCCGCCCGGGCCGCAACCCTCCGGGCGGACATCGCCGGGCTCGAGTCGATGCTCAAGTAGGCCCCGCTCGCGGGGAACGCGCCCGCTCTATTGGAGCGGGAGCGTCCCGGGCGCCGGCTTGGCCGGACCGCCCGCCTCGAGCGCCTCCGTGAGCACGTCCCGCAGCAGATCCATCTGGGCGCGGTCGCTCAGGCGGATTCCCCGCCGCGTGAAGCCTTCGAACGCGTCCGAGCTGACGTACTCGCGGATGTCCAGGGAAGGATCGGAGCCCGGCTTTTTCGGATTCTGAAGCAGGCGGATGCGGTACTTTCCGACGGGCGCGAACTCGCGGACGACCTCCTCCTTCGCCAGGGGCTTCTGGGTCTTCTTCTCCACGGCTCTTCTCCTGAAAGTCTTTTCTCTCGGGCGCCGGGCCGGCCGCCGTGGCCGCGCCTCCGACGGCGCCCGCGCCATGAAGAGCAACGGCCGTGCCAAGGACGCTTCCGGGGGAAGACGTGCGCACCGGCCGAGGCGTGTTACGTTCCGTAACGCGAGTAACCCCGGCGTCGAGATTCGCCGCCGGAACCGTACAATAGCGGGATCCTTCGGAGGCGGATCATGGACAGGCTCGGCTGGACGTTCGGGGTTCTTCTGGCGGCCTTGGGGCAGGGGCAGGAGGCTCCGGTCCGCCGATTCGGGGATCCCGCGCCGCCGCGGCCCGAACTTCAGGTCCCGTTCCCCGACGCGCGCTTTGCGCCGGCGCTTCCGGACGAGGTGATCGTCTTCGCGGGGTCCACGCACCTGGTGCTGGAGGCGCAGCGGGGGGATCTCGAGGCGCGGCTGACGATGGCGTTCCGGGATCGGGCGCCGCGTTTTCGCTCGATGGCCTGGGAGGGGGATACCGTTTACGAGCAATGGCGGGATCTCAATTTCGGAGACTGGCCGGCCCAGCTTGCGGCGGCCGAGGCATCGATCGTGATCTGCGGCTTCGGCGCGATGGAAGCGCTGGACGGAACGGCCCGGCTGGAGGAATTCGCGGCGGCCTACCGCAAGCTCCTCGACCGGTTCGGCGAGGTGACGCGTCGGATCGTTATTCTCACGCCGCCTCCCTTCGAGGCTCCGGCCTCCCCTCACGTTCCCGACCTTCGGGACCGCAACGCGGACGTCCGGGCGTATGCGGAGGCGGTGAAGCGGATCGCGCGGGAGCGGGGAGCGGTCCTGGTGGACCTGTTCGGGGCGCTGGCGGACCGCCCGGTCGGATCGCCGCGGCTGACCGAGAACGGGATCCACTTCACGTCCCAGGGATGGCGGTCCGTGGCCGCCCTGATCGCGCGCGCGCTCGGAGCCGAAGGTTCGGTGCCGCCCGAGGCGCTCCGGAGGGAGGTCGTGGAGAAAAACCGGCTCTGGTCCGAATGCTGGCGGGCGATGAACTGGGCCTTCGCGTACGGCGACCGGACGACGCAGCTTTTCGGCCAGGGCGTCGAGGGCCGACCGTCGCTGGTCCAGGAACTTCAGCGCTACAAGCCGCTGCTCCGGGAGGCCGACGCGCGTATTCGCGCGCTCGCGCGCGGGGAGGCGCCCCCGCCGGCCAGCCCGCCGCCTCGGTTCGACGAAGGTCCCCCCGCGCTCTCGCCCGAAGAGGAGCTGGCTTCGTTCCAGGTGATGGAGGGGTTCGAAGTCCGCCTGTTCGCCTCCGAGGCGGACGGCGTCGTCAAGCCCGTCCAGATCCGTTGGGATGAGCGCGGCCGGCTCTGGGCCGTGTGCATGCCGACGTACCCGCACCTGGAGCCCGGTCGGAAGCCGGCGGACTTCCTCCTCGTGTGCGAGGATTCCCACGGCGACGGCCGGGCGGACACGTTCACCCGCTTCGCCGAAGGGCTGCTCATGCCCGGGGGAATCGAGTTCGGCGACGGCGGAGTCTACGTCTGCGACGCGACGCAACTGGTGCACCTGAAAGACACGGACGGAGACGGCCGCGCGGACGTCCGCCGCGTGGTGCTCTCCGGATTCGGCACCGGGGACACGCACCAGCTCATCAATTCGCCCGTCTGGAGTCCGGAGGGGGATCTCTGGTTCGGCCAGGGGCTTCACATCATCTCCCGGGTCGAGACCCCCTGGGGCCTGGCGCGACTGGACCAGGCGGGCGTGTGGCGGTTCAACCCGCGAAGGCTGCAGCTTCACGGATTCTTCGGCCGCGCCACGGCGGGGGCGAACACCTGGGGCGTGGGATTCGACGACTGGGGCCAGGTCTTCCACAACGCGGGCGACACGAGCTACGGCTTTCACACCGTCCCCGGGATGGTCTCGCGGTACCACCCGATTCCCCATCCGGTGCGGCTGTTCATCTCGGCGGCCAAGAACATGGGGCTTGAAGTCGTCGATTCGACGCACCTGCCGGAGTCCGTGCGCGGGCTGTGGGCGGTCAACGTGTATTACTCGAACGAAGTGGAGCTTCACCGCCTGACGGACGACGGCGCGGGCTTCCGGTCGCAGAAGGCGGGGACGCTTCTGAAGTCTTCGAGGAGCGAATTCAGGCCCGTGGATACGCGCGTGGGGCCGGACGGCGCGCTCTACGTCTGCGACTGGTACAACCCCATCATCGGCCACTACCAAGCCTCGTACCGGCACCCCCAGCGCGACCGGGCGCACGGTCGGATCTGGCGGATCGCGGCGAAGGGGCGTCCTCCGGTCCGGCCGCCGGATCTGGCGGCGATGAAGACCGCCGAGCTCGTCGAACAGCTCCGCTCGCCCGAGCGATGGGTCCGGTATCAGGCGCGGCGTCTGCTCCTGGACCGGCCTTCGGCGGACGTCGTCGCGACGCTCGACGCTCTGGACCCGAAGGACGAGCGCTGGGCCTGCGAGATTCTGGGCGTTTACCAGGGTCACGAAGCCGTGCGTCCGGCGTTTCTGGAGAAGCTCCTGCGGGCGCGCGATCCGAGGGCGCGGGCCCGCGCGGTGCGGGCGGTGGGACGCTGGGCGGATCGACTGGCGGATCCGCTGGCGCTCCTGCGCGAGCGGGCGGTGGACGAGCATCCGCGCGTGCGCCTGGAGGCGATCGTGGCGGCGACGTACGTGAATTCGCCGCGGGCCGTGGAGGTGGCGATGCTCGCGCTCGACCGCCCGAGGGACGCGACGATCGAGTACGCCTTGCGGCAGGCCGCGCACGCGCTGCGGCCGCAGTGGGGACCCGCGCTGGCGGCGGGCGAGCTGGATTTCGGCGGCCGGGCGGACGTTCTGGCGTTCGTCCTTCAGGCGGTGGGATCGCGGGATGTGGCCGGCACGCTGCGCCGAACGGCTGCCGCCCCCGGCCTGTCGGCTCCGCTGCGGGAAAATCTCCTGGCGCTTCTAGCGGAGGTCGGCGAGCCGGACGACCTCCGGTTCGCGCTGGAGGCGGGCGCGTCGAGCCCGCGGGTGCTCGAGGCGCTGGCGGCGTCGGCGCGCCTGCGGAACAAGAGGCCGGCGGGGGACGGGGCGGGGATTCTGGAACGTCTCTGTACCTCGACCTCTCCGGCGATCCGCGCGGCCGCCTTCCGCCTGGTGGGGGCGTGGAAGGCGACGGCGCTGGCGGCCCGGGCGCGGGAGGCGGCGTTCGACCGTTCGGCCCCTCCGGAGGTGCGCCGCGCGGCGATCGAAGCCCTTCCGCAGGCGGCCGGACCGGCCGCCCTGGGCGGCCTGGAAGAGCTTCTCGAGGAGCCGGCGCTGCGCGGGGCGATCCTGGCGGCGTGGCTGGAGGTCGATCCGGCGGAAGCCGCGCGCCGGGCGGCGGGGCTGGCGCGATCGGCGCGCACGCGGGAAGAGATGGCGGAAGTCGTGACGCCCTTTCTCCAGCGCCAGGGAGGTCCCGAAGCGCTGGCCGCGGCGATGGGCGAGGCGGGGCTTCCGGCGGATGCGGCGAAGCTGGCGCTGCGGGTCCTGAGCGGCGCGGGCCGGGACGACGCGCCCCTGCGGCAGGCGCTCCAGAAGGCGGCGGGCATCCGCGGCGCGGCGCCGGAGTATGCCGCGGAGCTCGTGGCGCGGCTCGCGGAGGAGACGCGCACGCAGGGGGACGCGCGCCGCGGCCGGGAGGTCTACGGCTCGGAGCTGGCCAACTGCGCGGCCTGCCACCGGATCGACGGCCAGGGCGGCACGATCGGGCCGGACCTGTCGTCGGTGGGGCGCGCCCTGCCTCTGGATCTGATCATCGAGTCGGTTCTCTGGCCCCGGCGGCAGGTAAAGGAGGGATACCTGACGGTCCTTGTGCTCACCCAGGACGGAGGACTGTTTCAGGGCCAGAAGGTGCGCGAGTCGGCGGAGGAACTCGTGCTTCGGGACCTGGCGGCGGATCGGGAGGTGCGGATCCCGCGCGCGCGGATCCGGCAGATGAAGGACGCGGGAACGGCCATGCCGGAGGGGTTGACCGACGGCATGACGCGGCAGGAGCTGCTGGATCTTTTTCGCTATCTTTCGGAGCTGGGCCGGTAAGGGGGAGGCACCGGCTCGATGCCGCGGGAAGCCATTTCTTCGAGCTTGGCGCGGAGCGCGGCGGCCTCGTCGTCGCCGGCGGCAAAGGTCAGCGCGCGGCGGTAGTAGTAGCAGGCTTCGCCGGCGCGGCCGGCGGCCTCGAGGATCTCGGCGATCCGTCGGCAGGCCTCGGGGCGGGGCGGGTCGGCGTCCGTCCGGGCGGCGAATCGGGCGCGGAGCCCCTCGGGGCTCGTGGCCACGAGGAGACGGTCGGTCATGAGGAGGAAGAGTCCGCCCACGACCCGCAGGTGCGCCGCGTCGTCGGCATCCGCCCAGGGCAGCGTTCCGCGGCTGCGCCAGGAACCGGCTTCGTAGAGCTGGATCGCGGAGGCGCCCGGGATGTAGGCGACGCCGGCGGCGATGGCGCCGCGGGCCGGGCGGGGCGATTCTCCCGCCTCTTCCAGTTCGACGACGCGGCCGTCCGCGAGGCGCCATGCGTAATTTTTCCATCCTCCCAGCACGATCCAATCTCCGGTCCTTCCGAGAAGGTACTGCACGCGCGGCCAGTCCATGGACGCCTGGCGCGGAAGATCCAGGCGGCGGCCGGTCCAGCGGTCGAACGCCATCAGTTCCTCCGCGTCCTGGGCCAGAACGAGCGCGGCGCTCGGGGTCAGGAGGGGCGCGTTGACGGCGGTGCGCGCGTCCGGCTGGCGGGCGTACTTGACGAGCCATTCGATCCGCCCCGTGGCGGCGTCCAGGGCGGCGACCGCGCCGAAGCCGGTGGACACGACGAGCATTCCTTCGCGTTCGTCGAAGGCGGGGACCGCCAGAGGGCCGCGGCCCGGAGGCGCGGAGGCGACGCGGGTGCACCAGAGGGGGCGGCCCGTCGGGGCCTCGAGGCAGAGCATCATGCACTGGCGCTGGGGGGCATGGGTGGCCAGGGCGGCGTAAAGGCGCCGGCCGCGGACGACGGGAGCGCCGGCGAACCAGAAGTTCAGCCGCGCGTCCGGCAGGAGCTCTTCGAGGGAAGAGTCCGGCGCGTCCGTATCCCACAGGAGCTCGCCCGTTTCGAGCGCGAGCGCCCGCAGAGCGGCCGGCCCCTCGAAGCGATCCACCCGCCGGCCGATCTGCCCCTGCCGCGAGTGGATGCTGTACATGGTGGCGTAGACGCGGTCGCCGTCGGCGGTCAGTCCGGGCAGAGGCGCGGGATCGCCATAGACGAGCGGCCGGTACGCCCTTCGGGCGCCTTCGCGGGGGTACCGCCAGCGGAGCGGACCTTCGGGATCGAGGGCGGCGACCGTCAACCCGTCTCCGGCCAGGACGTATTCCGCGCCGGCGCGGAGCGCATGGGCCGGGGCCGCGAACGCGCGGCGGCGGCCGAGGGAAGGCACGCTCTCGGGCAGCGCGTACCGGCTCAGGGCGATCTCGGAGGTGGGCGGGGGGCCTTCGTCCGCCGGAGCGGGATCGGGGACGCGGAGGCTCTCCAGATATTCGCGCAGGTCGCGCGGGAGGCCGGCGACCCGGAGGGCGCCCTTCCAGTCTTCGCGGGCCGCGCGGGCACGCAGGACGTCCAGGCCCAGCCGGTCCCCGGCTGCGGCGTGGGCCCGGGCCAGGCGGGCTGCGATTTCGGGGGAGAAGCGCGTCTCGAGGGCGCGGATCCATTCCGCGAGGGCTTCCGCGACGCGGCCGGCATCGTAGTTCCGCGCTCCGGAGGCGGCGCGCTCCTCGAAGGCGGCGCGCGTGAAGCCGTACTTCTCGAGAAGGCGCTTCCGGTCTTCGGGCCGCAACGCGGTCTCGAGAAGCTGCCGGGTGACGAGCTCGTACGGTTCCCGGGCCGCGTCCGGCATGTCGGCCAGGCGGGCCGCCAGGACGCGCGGGAGGGGGAGCCAGCGTGGGTCTTCCGGATCGGGCCGCGCGAGCCGCCCGGCGGCGTGTTCGGCCGCGTAGGCATGCAGGTCGAAAAGCGCCTTCCAGTCGCGGGCCTCCCAGGCGGCGGCCCAGCGGCGCTCGAAGTCGTCGGTGACCTGGTCGAAGGCGACGCGATCCTCCTCCTGGAGGGGCGCCGGCAGGGGCAGGAGGGCGAGGACGGCCAGGGCCCGCATGCTTCTTCTATACAGTATACGCCGCCTTCGGGGCGGTCTTGCGCCGGGGCCGCGCGTTCCGGTAGCCTGAAGCTCATGCGGGCGGCGGCGCTGGCGGTGCTGGCGGTCGCGGGGTGCGCCGCGGAGGCGGCTCCGGCGGCGACGCGCCTGGAGCTTCGGGTACGCCGGGCGATCGCCGCGCACGCGCCGGAAGCCCGGCCTTCCGTGTGGCTCGGCGGGATGAACGGCCGCGAGATCCTCGCCCTGGACGCGGACCGTCCCGTTCCGGGCGCCAGCACCCTCAAGGTTCTCATCCTCGTCGAGGCGCACGCGCAGGCGCTCGAGGGGACGTTCCGGTTTTCGGACTCGGTGACGCTCCTGGAGGAAGATCAGGTGGGGGGCACGGGGTCGCTGCGGCGGGAGCGGCCGGGCACGGCCTGGACGTACGCGCAGCTCGCGCGCAAGATGATCGCCGAGAGCGACAACACCGCGTCGAATCTTCTTCTGCGGCGGCTGGGACCGGAGCGCGTCAACGCGCGGGCCCGGTCGCTGGGACTTTCGGTCACGCGGCTGGAGCGGCTCTTCATGGATTTCGAGGCGCGGCGGGAAGGGCGCGAGAACTGGACGACGGCGCGCGAGATGGGGCGCCTTCTGGGGGCGATCCTGCGGCGCGAGATCCTGACGCCGGAGGCGTGCGGCGCGATGATCCGGACGCTCGAGGCGACCTCGCGCGGGCGGATCGCCGCGGGCGTGCCGCGCGGGGTTCCCGTGGGCCACAAGAGCGGTTCGCTCCCGGGCGGGAGGCACGACGTAGGCTGGGTCCGCCTTCCCGGGCGTCCGTACATCCTGTGCATTTTCCTCGAGAACGTCCTGGAGCGGCCGGGCGGAGAGCGGGACGGCGGGGTGGAGGCGATCGAAGCGGCGGCGCAGGCCGTGTACGAGGAGCTGGGCCCTTCGGACGAATGAGCGGGCGCGGTCAGAACCCGAGGTAGAGCTTCTCCGCCGTGACCAGGTGGGCGCGCGAGAGGGGCGGCAGGTGGCGGAAGGCGACGCCCACGTGCCAGCGGGGTTCCAGGGAGAGGGTGTCGCGCCGGCACCAGCGGACTTCCCCTTCGGCCTCGAGGCGGGCGGCGGGACGGCGCAGGTCCACCACGAGATCCACGCGTCGCCCGGGGTCGAGCGGCCGGCCGCACACGAGGTGAGTGCCTCCGAGGCTGAGGTCCTGGAGCCGGCGGGCGGCGTTCGCCGAGAGTCCCAGGAGGCGCCAGAGTCCGCGGGCCCGGCAGGTCACGGGGCCGGTGGAGGGCGAGAAGCGCGCGAAGCGGCGCTGGGGGTCGCGGGCGCCGGACGGTCGGGCGTCGGAGCGCGACGGAGGAGCCAGGAACCGAAACCGGTCGCCCCAGCAGGAGACAATGCGCTCGAAGCAGATGCCGGCGAGGCTGGGGCCGTCGCGTCCGAGGGTGCGGGACCAGCGCACGCGGCCGCGGGCGCGCAGGCGGGCGGTGCCGTCCAGGGCGGCCACGTCCACGACGACGGCCAGATGTTCCCGCAGGCGTCCCGCCGTGACCAGGCGGGCGCCGCGGGGCCCGAGGTCCACAAGACCGCGCGCCAGGTTGTAGGGCGCGCCGCGCCAGGCGGATTCGTCGGCGACGCAGGTGACGGTGACGTCCGCGTCCGGGCGGAGGCGGAGATCGCGGCGGCGTTCGGCGGACATGCGTTTCCCCCTTCTCTCTATTCCCGATTCTAATGCGCGATCGGGCGGCGGGGAAGGACCCCCGGGTTACCGGGAGAGCTTGAGTTCGAGGGCGTGGCGCGGCGGCCGCACCGAAAGCGTGTGCCGGAGGATGAGATCCGAGACGCCGTCGCCGTTGAGGTCGGCCACGAAGGGTTCCGTCAGCGAGGTTTCGGGCGGAGGGTTGAGGGTCACGGCGCCCGCGGGAGCGTCGGCCAGGAAACGTTCGGGCACGCCGGGGTAAAGGCGCAGGGTGCGGGCGTCTTCGGCCACGAGGAGGTCGCGGCGGCCGTCGCGGTTGAAATCGCCCTGGAAGTTGGGGCGGAAGACGAGATCGAGTTCGATCGACTCGCGGGTGAGCTGGAACGAGAAGGGGATGGAGAACCGGAGTTCCTGGACGGGGTCCTTGGAGAAGCGACCGGCCGGCGTCATGGGAAAAACGTGCAGCTCGAGATCCACGCGTCCGGAGAGGAAGACCTGGACGCCTTCGGTGACGCCGAACTTGCGGATGACGCCCATGACGAGGTCGGGCCGGCCGTCCCGGTCGAGGTCTTCGAGGTAGACGCCGGTGGACCAGCCGTCGCCGACGTGGAAGACGTCGTCGGGCTGGGTGAAGTCCGTCCGTCCGGCGCGGCCGTAGTAGGCGTGGACGCGCCCTTTGGAGGGGTAGACGAGCACGACGTCGAGGAGCCCGTCGCCGTTGAAGTCGCCGAGGCGGGGAGGGACCTCGAACTGGAGGAGGCGCACGCGGCGCCGGCGGCGCTCGGCGGCGAGGTCGAACGAGCGCGGGGGAAGATACCGGCCGTCGGGGCCCTGGAGGCAGGCGATGAGGGCTTCGTCCCGGGACGTGACGAGATCCGGGCGGCCGTCTCCGTCCAGGTCGCCGAGGGCGAGGACGGGGACGGTCGTGATCTCGGTGAGTTTCTGATGGGGAGCCCAGGGGACGGCGATGGCGGTTTCCACGGGGAAGGGGACTTTCTGGAGGGCGCGGAACTCCCCGCCGGGATGCTGCTTGAGGAGCAGGAGCGCGTCCTTGAGGAAGAGGACGAGGTCCGGGCGGCCGTCGCGGTCGAGGTCCGGGGCGAAGTCGAGGAAGAGCGGCGCGCGGCCTTCGGCCAGGGTTCCCTCGAAGAGGGAGGGATGGACGGCCAGGTCGGCCGGCTCGGCGCGGAAGCCGCCCGGGCCGAAGGGGCGTCCCTGGACGGCGCGGGAGCCGGCGGTGAGAAGAGCGGGGCGACCGTCCAGGGCGGCCAGGGTCCAGAGGAAGGCGGTGGGCTCCAGGCGCAGGACCTGGAGGGGCTGATCGGGGAAGCCCCGGCGGGGATCCTGGAGGAAGACGTGGAGGTCGCGGCCGTTCTGGACGACGAGGTCGTCGCGGCCGTCGCCGTCGAGGTCGCGGGCGACGATGCGGTCGGCGCGGCCTCCGGTCTCGAGGGTCCGCGTCTCGAACGCGGGATCCTGGAGGAGGGCGAGGAGAGCGGCGAGCGCCCGCATGAAGGGAGTCTACGGGATCTCCCCGAAGGCGGTCAACGGCGGGAAGTGGGATCGCGGGGGCGAACCTGATATAGTAGGCCCGCCCATGAAGATCGCGATCGATCCTTCCGGCCCGGTGCGGCTGGACGTCGAGGTGCCCGGTTCGAAGAGCCTCACGAACCGGGCGCTGGTGGCGGCCGCGCTGGCCGAGGGCCGCACGCGCCTGACGAACGCGTCGCTCTCGGACGATTCGCGGTTCCTGGTCGGGGCGCTGCGGCGCGCGGGCATTCCGGTGGAGGCGCGCGAGGCGGAGCGGATCCTCGTCGTGGATGGCCGCGGCGGGGCGGCGCCCGCCTCCGAGGGGGAGTTCTTCCTCGGCAACGCGGGCACGGCGCTGCGGTTTCTGACGTCCTTTCTCTGCCTGGGGCGCGGCGCGTTCCGCGTGGACGGCGACGCCCGCATGCGGGAGCGCCCGATCGGCGGGCTCGTGGAGGCGCTTCGGGGGCTGGGAGCCTCGATCGCCTACGCCGGCTCGGAAGGGTTCCCGCCCCTCGACATCCGCGCCCGCGGGCTGGCGGGCGGGCGGACGGCGGTGCGCGGGGACACTTCGAGCCAGTTCGTCTCCTCGCTTCTGCTTTCGGCGCCGGGGGCGGCCGGCGCGGTCGAGATCGACGTGGCCGGCGAGCCCACGTCGAAGCCGTACGTGGAGATCACGCTCGACGTGATGCGGGATCTCGGCGTGGAGGTGGAGCGGGAGGACTACCGGCGCTTCCGGGTGCCGGCGGGCCGGCGCTACCGGGCGCGCGACTATGCCATCGCCGGCGACGGGGCGAGCGCGAACTACTTCCTGGCGCTGGCGGCGGCGACGGGGGGCTTCGCGCGCGTGCGGGGCGTGGGCTCCCGCTCGCGGCAGGGGGAGCTGCGCTTCGCCGGGGTGCTGCGCGAGATGGGCTGCGAGGTCGCCGTCCACGAGGACGCCATCGAGGTGCGGGGAGGCCCGCTCCGGGGCGTGGACGTGGACATGAACGACATGCCCGACTCCGTGCAGACGCTGGCGTGCGTGGCGCTGTTCGCCCGCGGTCCCACGCGCGTGCGCCGCGTGGCCAACCTGCGGGTCAAGGAGACCGACCGGATCGCCGCCGTCGCCCGCGAGGCCGGCAAGCTGGGCGCCCGCGTCGAAGAGGGCCCGGACGGATTCACGCTCCATCCGCCGGCCCGCCTGCGGGCCGCGGAGATCGACACCTACAAGGACCACCGGATGGCCATGAGCTTCGCGGTGGCGGCGGCCGCGGCGCCGGGGATCGTCATCCGCGACCCGGAGTGCGTCTCGAAAAGCTTCCCGGGATTCTTCGAGACCCTGGAGGCTCAGGGACTGCGGGTGCGGCGGCTGCCCTGACGTCCGGGCGCCTCACTCCTCCTCGGGGTGGCGGCGCCGGGCGGGCTCGCCGTAGCGTTCGAGGAGGTCGTTCTCCACGCCCAGGTGATCCAGGACGCGCGAGACCACGAAATCGACGAGGCGCTCGACCGAGTCCGCGCCGCTGTAGAAGCCCGGGCAGGCCGGAAGCACGATCGCCCCCGCGCGCGTGACGCGGAGCATGTTCTCGAGGTGGATCTCCGAAAGGGGCGTCTCGCGCGGCACGAGGATCAGGCGCCGCCGTTCCTTGAGGCAGACGTCCGCCGCCCGCTCGATCAGGTTGGAGGACGCCCCGGAGGCGATCCGCGCGAGCGTTCCCCCCGAGCAGGGGCAGACCGCCATGCCGTCGTGGCGGTACGATCCCGAAGCGATCGGCACTTCGAGATCCTTCCAGAAGTGACAGAGGACCCGCGGAGACTCCTCCCCGAGGAGCGCGCGCACGACCGCGGGTCCCTCGGCCGGATCCAGCGGCAGGCCGAGTTCGTGGGCGGCGACCTTGGCGGCGGCGTCGCTTACGACGAGGTGGACCCGGGCGCCGGACCGGACGAGGCACTCGAGGAGCCGGCGTCCGTAGACGATTCCGGAGGCTCCGGTGAGGGCGACGACGTAGCGCCGGTCGGCCATAAGGTCCTCGTCAGGGCGCACCACGCGGTGTGGCGCGTGAATTCCTCCATCCGGGGGAAGACGAGCTCCGTTATATCGGCCCCTCCGAGCAACTTCAAGGCGATTCCCGTCAGCGCCTCCGGGCGGCGCCGCCGGAGGTCTTCGACGAGAAGCTCGAATCCCCACGCCCCGCCCAGGCGGACGCCGCCGGGGCGGGCGGCGTAGGCGATTTCCTCCATCGGGACGCGAAGCCACGTTCCGAGGTCTTCGGTGACGAGATCCGCGTAGACGCGCACGTCGCGGCCGTGGCGCTCGTCGAGGGTTTCGAAGAGCTTCTCGGGAGGGGCGGCCGGCGCCGTCGCGGGGGGGCTGAGTTTGAGGATCAGATTTTCGCGCAGGATTTCGCGCTCGGCGGGGTCGAGCCTGTGGAGGGCGGGGACGCCGGCGAAGGAAGGGTTGCCGGGAAAGGACGCCGCGTCGCGGCGGGCGATCAGGCCGATCGAGGCGACGGCCACGGCTTCCCAGGGGATCGCCTCGGGTCCCTCTCCCGCGGCGGGGGTGAAGGTCAGGACCTCGTCGCCGCGCTCGAGGGCCACGGCCTTTCGGGGCGGGGGCAGGGAGGGGAGGCGCTCCTCCGGCACCGCGCGCGCGCGGATTCCGTCGCGCGCGAGCTCCTCGACGATCCGCCGGGCGTCCGCTTCGGCCAGCCGTTCCAGGAAGATGCCCCGGCCGCGCCGCACGGCCAGCCGCGCCTCCAGCACCGTGAGGCCCAGGGCGGGCGCCACGAGGGGGCCGTATTTGCGGGGATCGACGGCGACGTCTTCCTCGAGCAGGATGGTCCAGGGCACGCGGCGATTATAACCCGAGATCGCGCCACTTCCGGTCCACGAGGGCCCGGATCTCGGGGGTCATGCGGATCTCGTCGGGCCAGGGGCGGGTGAATCCTTCGCCGGGCCACTTCTTCGTGGCGTCGATGCCCATGTGGGAGCCGTAGCCGGGCAGGCGCGAGGCGTGGTCGAGGATGTCGATCGGGCCCAGGACGAATTCGATGTCGCGTTCGGGGTCGATGTGGTTGAGGGCTTTCCAGCACACTTCGCGGTAATCGTGGACGTTGACGTCCTCGTCCACGACGACGATGCACTTGGTGAACATGGCCTGGGGGAGACCCCAGATCGTGTGCATGACCTTGCGGGCATGGCCGGGGTACTGCTTGCGGATGGAGACGAGCATGAGATTGTGGAAGACGCCTTCGAACGGCATGTGGTAGTCCACGAGCTCGGGGAGCTGCATTTTCATGAGCGGGAGCATAAGGCGCTCGATGGCGTAGCCCATGAAGTCGTCCTCCTGGACGGGAGGGCCGACGAGGATCGTGTGGTAGACGGGGCGGGCGGTATGGGTGATCGCCTGGACGCGGAAGACGGGGAAGTCGTCCTCGAGCGAGTAGTAGCCCGTGTGGTCGCCGAAGGGGCCCTCGCGGCGGCGTTCGGCGGGGTCGATCGTGCCTTCGAGGACGATTTCCGCGTTGGCGGGGACTTCGAGGTCGACCGTTTCGCAGCGGGTGAGGCGGACGCCCTCCTGGCGGATGAGGCCGGCGAAGAGGACTTCGTCCACGTCGGGGGGAAGGGGCAGGGTGGCGGCGAAGCACATGGCGGGATCGGAGCCGATGACGGCGGCGGCCTGGAGGGGTTCGCGCGATTTCCGCAGGTGCCGGGCGCCGTCCTTGTGCCAGTGGAAGTGCATGCCGGTGGTGCGTTTGTCGTACACCTGCATGCGGTAGGTGCCGACGTTGCGGCGGCCGGTTTCGGGGTCGTAGGTGAAAACGAGCGGGAAGGTGATGAAGCGTCCGCCGTCGCGCGGCCAGCAGGTGAGGATGGGGAAGCGCTCGAGGTCCACCTGGTCGCCGCGGAGGACGACGTCCTTGCAGCGGCCGCCTCCTACCGACTTGGGAAGAAAGCTGGCGGCTTCGAGGAGCTTGGGAAGGGTCTTGAGTTTCTCGAGGAAGCCCCCGGTCGGCGGGTTCATGGCCAGGGCGAGGATGGCGCCGAGGCGGTCGGGGAGTTTTTCGAGGGTATCGACGTCGAGCGCCAGCGCCATGCGCTCGCGGGTGCCGAAGAGGTTGATCGCCACGGGGACGGAATGGCCGCGCACGTTTTCGAACAGGAGCGCCGGTCCCCCGCGCTTCACGGTGCGGTCGGTGATCTCGGAGATCTCGAGGTCCTGGGAAACCTCGGCGCGGATGCGGCGCAGGAGTCCGCGGGCCTCGAGGGCCTCGAGGAAGTGGGGCAGGTCTCGGTAGGGCATGGCGGGGAGTCTAACCGGCGCGGGGCGCGTTGGCCAGAAGAAGGCGTCCTACGAGAAGAACCCGGCGAAGGCGCGGAAGAGGGCGCAGGCGACGGCCAGGAGGGAGACGATCGCCAGAGGCCAGAGGACCCAGGCGTACCAGGGGACGTCGACGTCCGTGGGGGGCTCGAATCCGGGCGGGTGGGCGGGGGGCTCCTCGTAGGAGGGGACGCTCATGAGGCGATGATAACGCCGCGGGGGCGGGGGATCAAGGGCGGCGGCCGACGTGGAGGGCGGCGACGCCTCCGAAGAGGAGTTCGCAGGAGACGTCGCGGAGTCCCGCGCGTTCCAGGGCGGCCGTCAGCGCCTCGGGATCGGGCCAGCGGGCCACCGAATCGGGGAGGTAGCGGTAGGCGTCGATTTCGGAGCGGGCGATCCATCGGCCCACGCGGGGAAGCACGCGGCTGAAGTAGAGAAGGTAGGCGCGGCGCAGGAGCGCGCAGGGGGGGAGGCTGAATTCGAGGACGAGGACGTCGCCGCCGGGGCGGGCGACGCGGGCCATTTCGGCCAGGGCGCGGGCGGGGTCGGCGACGTTCCTCAGTCCGAAGGCCACGGCGACGGCGTCGAAGGCGGCGTCGCGGAACGGCAGGCGGAGGGTATCGGCCTGCTGAAAGCGGATGTCGCGTTCGAGGCCGCGCCGGCGGGCCTTCAGGCGGGCGAGGTCGAGCATGCGCCGGGAGAAGTCGGTGCCGACGACGCGGGCGCCGGAGCGGCGGTGGATTTCGAAGGCGAGGTCGCCGGTGCCGGAGCAGACGTCCAGGACGAGGCGGGCGCCGGCGAGGCGTTCGGCGGCGCGGCGGCGCCAGAGGACGTCCGAATTGAGGCTGAGCAGGTGGTTGAGGAAGTCGTAGCGGGGGGAGATCTGGTCGAACATGGCCCGGATGCGGGCGGGGGACTTGTCGACCATAGGGGAGCGATTCTAAAGGACGGGGTGCGCTTCGGGAAGGACGAATCGCGGGGGCCGTTTCCGTTCATCGGTCCGGCGATTCGATTTTCTTGCGCGACGTTCGGGTTCCTGATAACGTCCGGCGCCATGAGCGGAACGATCGGGCGGGCCCGGGCCCTGGCGGCCGCGTGGGGGCGCAGGCCTTCGCGGGCGCGGGCGGCGGCGCTCCGGAAATTCTACTCCGCGCGGGCGCGGGAGCTTCCTCTGGCGGTGCGGGGGGAGCTGTGCCTGGCGCTGGGAGAGGCGGAGGAGCTGGAGGGGCGTTTCGAGGCGGCGCGGCACCTGTACGCGCTGGCGGTGGGGGCGGCGGATCCCGTGCGGGACGAGCCCTTCTACACGCGGGCGGCGGCGCGGGCGCTCCTGAACGCGTCGCGGCTGCGGGACCTCGCGGCGCTTTCGGGAGTGGCGCGGGTGGTGGAGACGCTGGGGCGGGGGGAGGAGACGCCGCGCCTTCTCGGGCTGGGGGCGATGGCGCGGGGGCTGGAGCGGCTGCTCGAAGGGGACTGGACGGCCGCGCGGAGGGCGTTCGAGGCGGCGATGGGCGCGGCGTGGGAGTCCGGGGACGCGGACGCGGAGACCCTGGCGCATCACCTTCTGGCGCAGGCGTGGGTGCGGCTGGGGCGCCTGGCGCGGGCGCGGGAGCACGTGGAGGCGGCGCAGCGGGCGGCGGCGCGGTCGGGCTCGTGGCTTCTTTCGCGGCGGATGGCGCTGGAGGCGGTGGCGTTGAACCTCCGGGCGGGGCCCACGGCCGCGGCGCTGGCCGAGGCGCGCCGGCTGGTGGCGGAGCTTCGTCGGACCGGGTTTCCCCGGCTGGAGTCGCTCGCCTGGCACAAGATCGTGCGCGGGATGGGGCCGGGGCGGCCGCAGGTGGAGCCGCTTCTGGCTCGTTCGGAGGGGCTGCTTCCGGAAGGTCATCCGGACCGCGCGTTTCTGGCGGCGCTTCGCGAGACGCCCCGGCTGCGGCGGGTGATTCCGCGCCGGGACCGCGCGGGGATCGCGGCGGCCGACGGCGAGGAGGCCGGAGCGGACCCCGAGGTCGCCCGGCAACTGCGGGCGCTCGTGCGGATGGCCCGGTTTTGACGGGGCCGGCGCGCGTCAGCCGAGGAAGGCCAGGGCGGGCCAGAGGAGGACGGCGAGAAGCCCCGCCGCCGGAAGCGTGAACAGCCAGGAAGCCGCGATGGCGGCGGTCCATCGCCGCGAGAGCTCCCCGCGAGCGGCGCCCAGGCCGAAGATCGTTCCGCAGGAGACGTGAGTCGTCGAAACCGGCAGGGAGAAGACGCTGGCGGCGCCCACGAGCGCGGCGGTCAGGACGTTGGAAGCGGTTCCCTGGGTTTCCGACATGGGGGTCAGATCCCGGCTCATGCGCTGAGCGATTCGGCGGGATCCGACGATGCCGCCGAGGGACATGGCCAGGCCGATCGCGATGGCGGCGGAGGCGCTGCCGGAAACGAAACCTCCCGCCGCGACCACGCCGACGAGCTTCGGGGTGTCGTTAAGTCCCCGGGCGAAGCTGACCGCTCCCGCCGAAAGAAAGTGGACGGCGCGCAGAAACCCGGATTCCGTAAGGACCTGTCGCGCGCCGACGGCCGCGCACTGCGCCTCGGTGCCCGCGACGAGGGCAGGAACGGTCGGGGTCGTCGGGCCGGTCGCCCTGTCCGCCACGCACAGGCACCGCGGCTCGCGGGTTCGCACGGCGCGCTGGGCCGCCCAGGAGAGGCTCAGGGAGACGAGGGGGCCCAGGACGAGCGGAAGAAAGAAGGCGGCGCCCAGCGGGGCCAGGGTGCCGAGGGAGGGGGAGGCCAGGAGGGCCGTTCCTGAGAGCGCTCCCACGAGGGCGTGGGTGGTGGAGATGGGCATCCCGAGGCGGGTGGCCAGAAGTACGGTCAAGCCCGCCGACGCGGCCAGGACCGCCGGAAAGCGCGGCCGCCCCAGGGTCGCCGGATCGACCAGGCCGTAGCCCGAGAATTTCGCCTGAAGGGCGCGCGCGGCGAGAATGGACAGGAGGGCGCCCGCGAAGGTGGCGACCACGGCCCAGGCGAGCGCGGTCCGGTAGGACGACACCCTCGCGCCGTAGAGCGTGGCCACGCCCTTGAAGGTATCGTTGGCGCCGTTGGCGAACGAGAGGGCCAGGCCGACCAGAAGCGTCAGGATCGCCGCCGTCATCCTTTCGTCTTACGGCCGCGGGCCGCCGGGCGTTTCGGAAAGCGGGGCGCGTTTCAGGCCGTTTCCTTCTTGGAGCCGTCCGCGCCTTCTTTCTTGGCGGGGGCGGCCGCCTTGAGGGGGCGCGCGACGATGGGCTCCTGCCCCAGCACGTTCTTCTCGGTGATGACGTACTCGCGGGCGTCCTTGCGCGAGGGCAGGTCGAACATCACGTCCAGCATCAGGCTTTCGACGAGCTGCCGGAGGGCGCGGGCGCCGGTTTTCTTTTCGAGCGCCCGGCGGGCGATGGCGCGGAGGGCTTCCGGCGTGAATTCGAGCCGAGCGTTCTCCATCTCGAACAGCCGCTTGTACTGCCGGAGGATGGCGTTTTTGGGCTCGACGAGCACCTGGGTGAGCTGGTCCTCCGTCAGCGGGCGCACCACGCACTGAACCGGCAGGCGGCCGACGAATTCCGGGATCATGCCGAACTCGACGAGATCCTCGGGCTCCACCAGTTCCAGGATGTCGCCCAGCTCCTTTTCGTCCATGTCCACGCCGGCCGGCACGTCGGTCCGGAAGCCGATCTGCTTCTTGCCGCGGCGCCGCGCGATGATGTTCTCCAGTCCGTCGAAGGCCCCGCCGCAGATGAAAAGGATGTGGGTCGTGTCCACCTGGATGTATTCCTGCTCGGGATGCTTGCGGCCGCCCTGCGGGGGGACGTTCGAGACGGTTCCCTCGAGCATCTTGAGAAGCGCCTGCTGGACGCCTTCGCCGGAGACGTCGCGGGTGATCGAGGGGTTGTTCCACGTCTTGGCGATCTTGTCGATCTCGTCGATGAAGACGATTCCGCGCTCCGCGCGTTCGACGTCGAAGTCCGTCTCGTGCAGGAGCTTGAGGAGGAGGTTCTCGACGTCCTCGCCGACGTAGCCCGCCTCCGTGAGGGTGGTGGCGTCGCCGATGGCGAAGGGGACGTCGAGGATCCGGGCCAGGGTGCGGGCCAGGAGCGTCTTTCCGCAGCCCGTGGGCCCGATGAGCAGGATGTTGGATTTCTCGATCTCCACATCGCCGTCGATCGGATGCATGATGCGCTTGTAGTGGTTGTTGACGGCGACGGCGAGGGCCTTCTTGGTGCGTTCCTGACCCACGACGTACCGGTCGAGCTCCGCCTTGATCTCGGCCGGGCTGGGGAGGCGCTTGAGGGGGTAGGGCCGGTGCCCCGACTTGGCGGTTTTGCGGGGCTTCTTTTCGACCTTGAGGATCTGGTTGCAGATCTCGACGCACTCGTCGCAGATGCAGATCTCTCCCGGGCCGGCGATGAGGTTGTCCACTTCGCTGCGGCTCTTGGAGCAGAAGGTGCAGAACCGGTCGTCGGTGCTCCGTTTGCGGGTCGTCATGAGCGCGGTTTCCTCCTCGCCCTATTATATCGTCCGGGACCGGCCTTCCGGCTTGCGCGGAAAACGCGCGGTCCGACGGGCCTAGGAACGCTCTTCCCGGGCCGCCATGTCGCCGCCGCCGCGGGACGGGGGCTCCTTGAGGGATTCGACGACTTCGTCGACGATCCCGTACTTCTTGGCCTCCTCGGCGGACATGTAGAAGTCCCGGTCGCTGTCCCGCTCGATCTTCTCCACGGGCTGACCGGTGTGCTTGGAGAAGAGCTTGTTCATGATCTTCTTGAGCTTGACGATCTCCTCGGCGGCGATCTTGATGTCCGCCGCGGTGCCCTGGGTGCCGCCCGCGGGCTGGTGCAGCATCACGCGGGAGTGGGGCAGGGCGTAGCGCTTGCCCTTCGTCCCGGCCGCCAGGAGCAGCGCGCCCATGCTGGAGGCCTGTCCGATGCAGTAGGTCGCCACGTCGCAGTGGACGAACTGCATCGTGTCGTAGATGGCCAGGCCCGACATCACGTACCCCCCGGGGGTGTTGATGTAGATGTTGATGTCCTGGCTCTTGTTCTCCATCTGGAGGAAGAGCATCTGGGCGATGACGAGGTTGGCGATGTAGTCGTCGATCGGCGTGCCGATGAAGATGATGCGGTCCTTGAGGAGCCGCGACCAGATGTCGTACGAGCGTTCGCCCCGCCCGGTTTTCTCGATGACGATCGGCGTGAGATAGCCCATAGCGTTCGACCCGACGTAAAGCGGCGTTCGGGAGGCGGAGGCCCCGCTCGGGGCCCGACTACCCCGCCTCCTCTTCGATCACGGCCTTGGACAGGAGGAATTCCCGCACGAGATCCTCGCGCATCCGCCGGCGCAGCGGTGTCATCAGCCCCTGTTCCTCCAGATACGCCCGCATCTCGTGGGGCCAGCGGCCGAGGCGCGCCGCCATCTGGGCCACGCGCTCCTCCACCTGGTCCTCCGTGACGAAAATCTTCTCCTTGCGCGCCAGGTTCTCCAGGATGAAATGCTCCTTGAGCGCCCGGGCCATCTGTTCCCGCGAGCGACTCTTCTCCTGTTCGAGGCTCTTCTCGATCTCCTCTTCCGGGGCGCCCCGGAGCGCCATTTCCAGGTGCATCCGGCGCAGCGCCTCCTCGGCCCCCGATTCGATGAGACCCTCGGGCATGGGGAAATCGTTCGCCTTGACGATCTCCTCGACGACCTGCGCGGCCATCTGCTCCCGGGCCTGAGCCTCCTTCTCCCGCTCCAGGCGCTTGCGCACGTCCCGGCGCAGCTCTTCCAGGCTGTCCATGTCGAAATGCTTCCGGGCGAATTCGTCGTCCAGGGAGGGCAGGCGCTTGCGCTTGATTCCCTTGATCGTCGCCCGGACCACGGCTTCCTTGCCGGCGTAGGCCTTGGGCACGAAGTCGTCCGGGAGCGTCAGCCGGTATTCGACCTCGTCGCCGGGCTTCTTGCCCACGAGCGCGGTGTGAAAGTCGGGAAGGGGCTTCCCGTAAAAAAAGATGTCCGGGCCCAGGATGAAATCGTTGTTTTCCGCGCGGTCGATTTCCTTGCCGTCGGCGACGAGCGAGAGGTCCGCGATCACCTGATCCTCGGCGCGCGCCGTCTGGTCCTCGGCGGGCACGAGTTCCGCCTTGGATTCGCGGAAGGCTTGGAGCGCCTGATCCACCTCCGCGTCCTCGACGCGGATCCGCGGCTTTTTGACGCGGATGCCCTCGTAGTTTTTCACCTCGAAGTTCGGTCGGACCTCCAGGACGATCTCGTAGGCGAACGGCTTGCCTTCCTCGAGGGCGAGCTTTTCGCCGTCCTGTACCTGCGGCTCTCCCACCGGCTCGAGCTTGCGTTCCTCCCGGGCCTCGTCGAACGAGCGATGGATGAGCTCGAGCTTGAGGTCCTCCAGGAGGGCCTTTCCGAACTTGCGTTCCAGGAGGTTGCGGGGGGCGTGGCCCTTGCGGAACCCGGGGAGGGCCACGGACTCGTTGAGCTCCCGGTACTTGTCGTCGATGAGCTCCTTGACCCGGTCGGCCCCGACTTCGATGCGCAGCTTGATCTTGCAGGGTCCGACGTCCTGGCTTTCGACGCGCGGCGAAAGTTTCTTTTCTTCCGTCTCGGCGGTCTCGGTCATGGCGCGGTATTCTAATGACGCCCCGGGGGGAAGTCAAAGCAAAACCCGGCCGGATCGCCCGGGTGGACCCGCGGGGCCGTTCCTGCTATAACGCGGCCGTGGCGCCCGAGAAAGCCAAGGAAATCCTCGCCCGCCTTCCCGAAACGCCCGGCGTGTACTTCATGAAGGACGCGCGGGGGACCGTGCTGTACATCGGCAAGGCCAAGAACCTGCGGGCCCGCGTCTCCACCTACTTTCAGGACACGCCCGCCGATCCGCGCATCCGCGCCATGGTCGCCCGCGCCGAGGACGTGGAGTTCCTCCAGGCCCCGTCCGAAGTGGACGCCCTCCTTCTGGAGGCGCGCCTCGTGAAGGACATCCAGCCCCGCTACAACGAAAAGCTCAAGGACGACAAATCCTTCACGATGCTGGCGATCACCCGCTACGACGACTTCCCGAAGGTCTGGATCGTGCGGGAGACCGACGACGTGGACGCCGAAACCTACGGGCCCTTCACGAGCGCCGGGGATCTGCGCGACGCCGTGCGCGTGCTCCAGAAAGTCTTCCGGTTCGCCACCTGCTCGCTCGATATCCGCGCCGACGATCCCAAGCGGCGCTTTTTCCGCCCCTGCCTCCTGCACGCGCTGCGCCGCTGCACGGCGCCGTGCGCCGATCGCGTCTCCCGGGAGCGGTATCTCGAGGACGTGGACCGGCTGCGGGCGTTCCTGCGGGGGCGCCGCGACGACGTCCTGGCCGACCTGCGCCGCGCCATGGCCGAGGCCGCCCGCCGCCTGGAATATGAACGGGCCGCGGAGCTTCGCGATCAGATCCGAGCTCTCGAGAACCTGGCCCGGCACGCCGAGGCGGAATACATCGAGGGGGACATCACCCCTTTGGACCCCAAGGACGGCCTCGAGGAGCTGGGGCGGCTCCTCGGCCTGCCGGGCCCGCCGCGGACGATCGAGGGGATCGACATCGCCCACCTGCAGGGCGGCCAGAGCGTGGGCTCCGTCGTTACCTTCGTGGACGGGATTCCCTTCAAGAGCGGCTATCGCCGATATAGAATCCGCACCGTGCAAGGGATCGACGACTACGCGATGATCCGGGAGGTGGTTTCGCGGCGCTACCGCCGCCTGGAAGAGGAAGGGCGGGTTTTCCCGGACATCCTTCTCGTGGACGGCGGCGCCGGCCAGCTCCACGCGGCCGCGGACGCGCTGGCCGCGCTCGGGGTCCGCCCGCCCGTGACGCTCTCCCTGGCCAAGGAAGAGGAAACCCTGTTCCGCGACGGCCGGCCTCTCCCTGTGGCCAAGTCCTCCCCCGCCCTGCGCCTCCTCATGTACGTGCGCGACGAGGCGCATCGGTTCGCCCAGCACTATCACCATCTGCTTCGCCGCAAGGCTCTCGCCGAATGAACGACGCTCCCTCCACCGCCCCGAACGACCCCGCTCCGGCACCGCGCGATCGGCGCTGGTTCGTGGTGCTCGCCTGGGTGACGCTGGTGCTTTTCGCGCTGTTCGTTCTGGGGATCTGCCTCTCGGTGGCCCTGGCCCCGGAAATCCGCAAGGCGCGGACCGGCCTCGGGTCCGCCCCCGTCCATGAGAAGGCCTGACGGGCCCCGCCTGACGGGGGGAACGGCCAAGGGCGCCCGGCTCTTCAGCGTGCCCGGCCTGGACGTCCGGCCCGCCCTGGCCCGCCTGCGCGTCTCGCTGTTCGAGATCCTCCGGCCCCGCCTGGAGGGGGCCCGCGTCGCGGACCTTTTCGCGGGGACCGGGAGCCTGGGGATCGAAGCCCTTTCGCGCGGCGCGGCCCACGCGATTTTCCTCGACCTCGATCCCCGCTGCGTGGAGGCGATCCGCCGGAGCCTCGAGCGCCTGCGCTTCGCCGACCGCGGCGAAGCCCGCCGGGCGGACGCCTTCGTCGAGGCGGAGCGGCTGGGGCCCCGGGAGATCGTCTTCGTGGATCCGCCGTACGCCCTCTACCGCGAGCGCCCGGCCCCGATGCGCCGGCTCGTCGAGACGCTCCTGGCGCGCGGGGTGACCGCGCCGGAGGGACTTGTGGTCGTGGAACATCCCTCCGGAGGCGGCCTGGGCGAGGTGGCCGGCGGGACGATCGCGGACGAACGCCGCTACGGGGGAACGTCCGTGACCCTGTACGCCCCCGCGGCCGGGCGCTGACGGGCGGTTCCCGTTTTACCGGCGCCTTCCGGCGGCGTCGGTAGGATGGATCGGGGAGAAAAGGAGAAGACCATGATGACGATCCTGGCGGCGGCGCTGGCGGCGGTTTTCCCCGCGGTTCAGGAAGAGGGGGGGCTGGAGCGGGATCCCCGGCACGCGGAAGTCGTCAACAAGCTCAATTCGATGCGTGTCTCGGTCGACTTCCAGGACATGGCCCTGGAGGAGGCGATCTCCTTTCTGCGCGATTTCAGCGGGATCAACATCGTTCTGGACGCGGAGGTATCCCAGAAGTTTTCGCCCGACCAGCTCAAGGTGACGCTGCGGGTGAAGGATCTGCTCCTGAAGTCCTGCCTCAAGCTGCTCCTGAACGGCCGAGGGCTGACGGCGACGTACCGTGAAGGGGTTCTCCTGGTGGTCCCCAAGGAAAAGGTGGACCACGTCGTGGCGCTCCAGATCTACGACGTCCGGGACCTTCTCGTGAAGCTTCAGGACTTTCCGGGTCCGAAGGTGGAGCTCGTTTCTCCGTCGGCTCAGGGCGGCGGGCCGCTCGTGGGGGCGGCGTTCACGCTGGAGGAGCCCCGGAGCATCCTGACGGAGGAGTTCATCGTCGAAATGGTGAAGGCCAACACGGGCGACCGCAGCTGGGAGGAAAATCCGAACGCCTCGATCTCCCTGGCCAACGGGATGCTCGTGGTCTCCCAGTCGCGGCGGGTCCATGCCGAGGTGAAGCGCTTCCTCCAGCTCCTGCGCCAGTTCAAGTAGGGGAGGATCCGGAAACGGCTCCCTCGGGCGCGCAACGCGCGGGGCTTCCTCCCCGTCCAATAGAGTAGTAGAATCCACGTCGTTCGGCATTGAGGCGAGGGGCGCGATGCGCGCATGGAGGATCCTTTGGCTGGCGCCGCTTTTCGCGGCGGCTTCCGCTCCGCCTTCCTCCCAGCCCGCCGACGAGGTCTATCTCGACGAGGTCAAGGACGACTTCCTCGAGCGCATCCGCAAGTGCGAGGAGGCGCGGGATTGGAAGGGCCTTTTCGAGCACTATGCGCACGGATTGCGGCGCTACGCGCGCAAGGTCGTGGTCGTGAAGGCCCGGCCCGGAGGGGCCTCCTCCTACGTCAGTCTGGCGGAATACCTTACGGGGCGTCTTTCCGCGCTTCCCCGTGAGGCGTACGAATACTACCGCCTCGAGTACGACGGTCGCGCGAAGGCGGCTTTCGAGAAGGCCCGCGAGGCGGGCGACCGCGCCGCCCTCGAGAAGGCGGTGGAAGACTACTTCTTCTCCAGCGCGGCCGACGAGGCGCTCGATTTCCTGGCCTCCCGCGCGTTCGACGAGGGCCGCGTGCAGGAGGCCATTTTCCACTGGAACCGCCTGCTGCGCTTCTACCCGGACAGCGATCTCCCGCCGGCCGTGACCGCCGCGCGCCTGGCTCATGCGGGGGCGGCCGCCGGCGACGAGGCCCTGCTGCAGAGCCTCCGCGCCTGGGTGGCCGCGAAGGGCCTGGCGGGGGAGGTGGCCGTCGGAGGCCGCCGCACGGCCCTGGCCGCGTACCTGGCCGGCCTGAACGTGTCCCCGGCGCCGCGCCCCCGGCGGCCGGTTCCGTTTCCGGACGTGCCCGACGCGGCCGACGGTCTCCCGCGCCGCGGCCCGGCGGCGGGCAACGACATCCGCCGGTGGACGTACGATTTCGCGGCGGACCGGGGGGCCGAGACGCCCGCCGCGCCCGCTTCGGTCGAGAACCTCGTCGTTCTGCGCGGGCGGCGCGTCGTGGTGCGCGGCGGGGAATCCGCTCCCGCGCCGCCCTACGGGGATTTCCCGCTGATCCCGGCCGCGGCGCGTCTGGGCGGGAAGGACTACGTTCTGGTCACCGACGGCTCCCGGGTGGTGGCCTTCGATCCCGCCCGCGTGCGCGGTTCCTCGACCACGGCGGGCGTCTACTGGAAATATCCGCGCGACGGCTCGATCGTGCGCGGACCTTCGCCCAACGCGGGCGGCTTGGTCGTCAACCGGCCGCTCATCGGCGCGGCGGTGGACGGCGAGTACGCCTACGTCACGATGTACTCGGACCTGCGGACGCGCCCGCGCGAGGGCGGCCAGCTCGCCAACGACCCCTTCGAGGGCACCACCTCGCTCAAGTGCCTGCACATCCCCACGGGCCGGTGCGTGTGGGACACGGACCTGCCGCCCCTCCGGGACGCCGTCCGGGCCGCGGGGAAGGAATTCTTCGATCGGAATTTCTCGTTCTCGTCGCCGCCCGTGGTCGACGGAGACCGGCTGTACGTCGGGATCTGCACCTCGCCGCTGGGGGAGCAGGAAAGCCGCGTCCTGTGCCTCGACAAGAAGACGGGACGGCCGCTCTGGACCACGTTTTTGGCCTCGGTGAATCTGGCGCGCCTGAACGCCCTGGGGTGGGGTCCGGCGCGCCTGTCGGTCAGTCCCACCCTTTTGACCGTTCACGGGGGCACGGTCTACGCGCAGACGAACCTGGGCGTGGTCGCGGCGCTGAACGGCGTTTCGGGGCATGTCCTGTGGCTGACGCGATATCCCCGCCGCTCGCCCCGGGTGGCCGGCGGCATGGTCGAGACGCCTTCGCTGAGGCCGTCCAACGCGCCGGTCGTCTGGAAGGGGCGCGTCTTCGTCCTGCCGCAGGACGCCGAGCCGCTTCTGGTCTTCGAGGCGCGGGAGGGGAGTCCCGTCGAATGGCGGGTGGGGTCGGACCGTCTGGTGTGGAACTCCATCCACCGCCTGCAGGGGGTGGTCGAGACGGAGTCGGACGACTGGCTCGTGGCGACGGGGACGCAGAGCTTCGTGATCCGGCTCTCCAACGGAGCGGCGCATGAGCTGACGGGAGCCAACGTTTCGCAATCCGGTCGGGGGGCGATCGCCGAGGGGCTCCTCTATCTTCCGGTGTCCGGTCCCGCGGGCGGAGATCCCGCGGGGGCGCTGGCGGTGTACGACCTGTGGACGTGGAAGACGCTGGAGCGGCGGCCCTGGAGGGAAGCGGGGGAGGGCGGGAACCTGCTCGTGGCGGGCCGGTCTCTGGTGGCCGCGGGGTCGAAGGTCGCGGTCTACGCCGACGCGGAGACGCTGCGCGCGGAGTTCGCGCGGCGGCTCGGCCAGAGCCCGCCGCACGCGGAGTCGTTCCTGGAGTTCGGGGATCTCATGCGCCAGAACGGGCGCCTGGAGGAGGCCGCGGAGGCGTACCTCGGGTTCGTCCGGGCGGCGGAAGGCGACCCGCGGCACGAAGCCCGGGCCCGCCAGGTGCGCGGCGAGCTTCACGCCATTTTCCTGCGGCGGGGAGACGAGGCGGCCGGCGCGGTGGGGGATACGCGTTCGCTCCACCGAGCGCTGGAGTTCTACCGCACCGCGCGCGAGTTTGCCTACGACGCCGAATCCGAGGCGCTGGCCACGCGGAAGATGGCCGAGACGTACGAGCGCCTGGAGCGCTGGAAGGACGCGGTCACTCACTGGCAGCGTCTGCTGGAAGGGGGCCGGGAGCTTTACCGGAGGGAGTCCGAGCAGGCGATCACCCTCTGGGAGCACGCCCGGCGCCGGATCGAGGAGATTGTGACCCGCGCCCCGGACGCCTACGACGAGGTGGAGCGCCGCGCGGCGGAGGCGCTGCGCCAGGCGGAGCGGGAGGGAGCGGACGCCCTCCGCGGGATTCTGGAGCGCTTTCCCAACTCGCGCAGCGCGCGGGACGCCTGGCGGCGGCTGCGCGATCTGCTGCGCGAGGGCGGGTCGCTCGAGCGCCTGCGGGGGCTCTACGACGAATTCCGCGACCGCTTCAAGACGGAGCTTCCGTTCGACGCGTACCAGGACCTTCTGGAGCTCCTGGAGAAGCTGGGCGACTGGGAGCGCTTCGGGTTCGAGCTCGGGAAGTTCGCCGAGAGATTTCCGGACGAGAAGATGTCGCGGGACGGGGGCGCGACGGTTCGGGAGTACGTCGAGCGGCGCCGGCGCGAGCTGGGGGCGCGTCCGGCCGAGCGGGTCCATGGCCGGGGGTTGCCCGCGCGCACGGCCGAGCTGGAGGCGATCCGGCCGCCGGCGGAGGCGGACGGCGCGGGGCTGGGCCACTGGCCGCTGCGCCCGCGGGGGATCGAGCCTCCGGGATTTTCGGCGGCGCTGGAGCTTTTCGTCCGTGGCTCGAGTGTGGAGCTCTGGGACTTGAAGCGGAAGCAGCGCCTGTGGGCGGCTCCCTGTCCCGGCGGGTATCTGGGCGTTCAGGGCCGGGCGGCGTCCGAAGAGTCTTTCGGAGTCCGGCTGACGGACGTGCGGTCCGGTTCACCCGCTCAGGAGGCGGGGCTGGCGCCCGGGGATCTCCTTGTCGAGGTGGACGGCAAGCCGGCGGACGAGAAAACGCTCGAGGACATCGGAAGCCGTCACGCGCCGGGGGAGGCGGTGGAGATCGTCTTGCGCCGCGGGGACCGCGCCGTGCGGACGCGGGTCATGCTGGGCGGCCATCCGCCGGATCGACGTCCGGTCGTGGTGGGCGCGGCCTTCACGCGCGACTACGGCCTGGCGGTCGCGTGGGAGGACCGGGTGGCCTGGCTCGATCCGGCGACCGGCCGGGCTCGCTGGGTCTTCCGCGGACTGCGCCCTTCGTGCCGGATCCAGGCCTTTCACGCCACGGACGGGAGGCTCTATCTCCTCGAGGCCCCGGATTCCCCCCGCGGTACCGAACGGGGGACGCGGGAAGTCCGGAGCGGGACCGATGGGGACGGCTCCGAGGCTCCCTTCGACCGTCTTTTGTGCCTGAGCGACGCCACCGGCCAGGTGCTCTGGGCCAGGGTGTTCGAGCGGGATGCGGAGGCCCCGGCGGGCGCGCGGATCCTCTTCCTCGGCCCGTACCTTTCGGACGCGGTGACTTTTCTCCTCGATCAGACGCGATCCGGGAACCGGGAGCTTTCCGTCTGGAAGCTGGCGGCGGAGGCGCGCGAGGGGCGCGTTCTCTTCCGGCGTCCGTTGCAGGGGCAGGTTCAGGCGTTCGCGGCGGAACCGGACGGGAGCTATCTCTATTATGTGACGGATCTGACCAACGACCGGCGCGAGCGGATGCTGTACGGGATGCCGATCGAGCGAGGGCGCAAGCCCATGGAGATCGCCCTTCAGGCGCGGCATCTTCCGCCGGGGGCGGGGGCGTGCGGCCTTTCCGTTCTGGGGCCGTCGGTCGTCTGCCTGTCGGTTTCGCCCGCTCAACCCGGAGGCGATTACCGTCTGTGCGTGTTCCGGGACGGCCGGGAGGTCCGGCTTCAGCTTCCGGAGGGCCGGACGCTTCCGGCGGGGCGGCCGATCGAGCCGCCGGCGGACCGGGAAGGGATCCTTTACGTCTACAACGTTCCGCGGGAAGGAGGCGGTCCCGGATCGGATCGCGCGTTTCTGACCGCGTTACGGGGGGAGATGCGGGAAGGGGAGGATCCGCTGGTCTGGGACGCCCCGGCGCCGGTCTTGGGGGCCGGCCCGTCGGTCGCGTGGGCCGTTCTTCCCGAGGAAAACGCTTTCGTGGTCTTTTCCGCTTCGCACGCGGCCGTGCCGGGGCAGGCGCCGGAAGGGGGCGTGGCCGTCGTCTACGACAAGGCGCGCGGAGGTTACCTTCATCTGGCGCACACGGATCTTTCGGTTCCCGCGGATCCGGCGGGGGCGTCGGCGCGGCCTCCGGCGGAGCTGTGGCGCGGGCGCTTGTACGTGAGCGCCCGCGAGGCGGTTCAGGTCTACGGGGAGTAGCGCCCGCCTACCGAAGTTCCTTGATTCGAAGGTTCCGCCAGCGGACCTCGAGGGGCTCCGTCCGCTTTCCGACACCGTGGACCTGGAGGGCGATGAAGCCCTTGGGCGTGACGTCGTCCTTGAGATCGGCCGCGGGGACTCCGTTGATGAAGGTCCGGATCGAGTTCCCGCGGCACTCGATGCGGAACGCGTTCCATTCGCCCGGCTTGAAGGCCTTGCGGGCGGCCTCGTTGTTCTTGAGGTCGGCCAGCCAGCCCCGGCGGCCTTCGTCATAAATGCCCCCGCTGAAGGCGCGCGGGGAAGGGTCGATTTCGACCTGATACCCGTGGACGCGGCCGGCGGGGATCTTGAATTTCTTGCCGCCGATTTCCACTTCGCGGGCCTCCTCGAAGCACTGGCTGCGGATCTGGACTCCGGAGTTGAGGGCCGGGTCCACCTTGAATTCCAGTTCCAGGATGAAGTCCCCGTATTCCTTTTCGGTGCAGAGGAAGGAGTTCGGGGTATTCGGCACGGAGGAGCCCACGATGGCGCCGTCCTCGACGCGGTATTTGGCCTGTCCGCCCCGCTGGACCCACCCGGAGAGGTCCTTGCCGTTGAAGAGAGGGACGAAGCCGTCGTCGGCCTGCGTCGCGGCCGCCGCGGTCAGGACCAGCAGGAGCGTGCGCGTCATGGGGGTTCTCCCGAGATTCTTTCTATTATTAACGCGGATCGGGCCCCGCGGGGGGCGGGCTGGACAGGGGTTTCTCGTACAGTCGGTAGGTCTTGTAGGGTTTTCCGCCCATTTCCCGGATGGGACGGTTCATGAGGTCGTTGTTCTCGAGCACCCAGGAGAGCTCCGCCGCCCGGTAGCCGCGGGCCAGGCCGACCTCGATGAACTTCTGGTAGAAGAGGGTTCCGAGACCGTGGTTCTGGTACTTGCGACGGACGCCCAGAGCCACGAGGCGGAACGTGGGGATCTTGCGCAGGTTGAAGCGCAGGAAGTACCACCATCCGAACGGCCAGAGGGAGCCGTTGCAGCGTTTGAGGACGAGGTTGATGTTCGGGAGCGCGAAGGCGAAGCCGGCGGGCTCTCCGCGGATTTCGGCGATGTAGGCGAGTTCCGGGAGGAGGATCGCCTTGAGGTCCCCGGCGACGAAGCGGACCTCGTCCTCGGTCATGGGAACGAAGCCCCAGTTCTTCTCCCAGGCGTCGTTGTAGATGGACTGGACGATCTCCAGTTCCTCGTCCAGGCGGCTCGGGCGGATCTCCCGCAGGACGATCTCTCCGCGTTCGCGGACCTGGGCCGCCACGCGATCGACGCGGGCGCGGACGATTTCGTTGTGGACCAGGATGTACGCCCAGAGGTCGATGGCCTTTCGGAAGCCGGCGCCTTCGACGAGGCGGACATAGTAGAGCGGGTTGTAGTTCATCAGGACGAAGGGCGGCCACTGGAAGCCGTCCACGAGGAGACCGCAAGGGTCGTTGAGGGAGGGGTTGGCGGGTCCGAGCATGCGCGAGAGCCCCCGGGCGCGCAGCCAGTCGGCCGCGCGGTCGAAGAGGGCGCCGGAGGTCTCGGGGTCGTTTTCGCATTCGAAGTATCCCCAGAAGCCGGTGGATTCCCCGCGGATCTCGTTATGCCGGCGGTTGAGGATCGCGGAGATGCGGCCCACGGCGCGCCCCTCGCGCCGGGCGAGGAAGTGTTCCGCCTCGGCGTTCGCCCAGAACGGGTTGCGGCGGGGGTCGAGGATCTTGCGTTCGGAGGCCAGAAGGGGCGGGACCCAGTTCGGGTCCTCCGCGTAGAGCCGCCAGGGGAGCCGCAGGAATTCCTCCCGGGCGGCGCGGTCGCGGACGGGTTCGACGATGACTTGGCTCATAGGGGTCGGTTCATCCGGCGGTCGGGATTCCCAGGCGGCGGCAGGCCGCGTCGAGGGCCTTCCAGCCGGCCGGATCGAGCCGCAGGGGGATTTTCGCGTCGGGGGCTTCGATGAAGTATCCGGCCAGGCGGTGGTGGACGACGCGCCGGACGAAGCCGCGGGGCAGAAAGAGGGAAAGCGATGCGACGCGTCCGGGGCCGCCCGGGGGCCGGCGCACGGCCTCTTCGGGCGCCAGTCCGTCCTTGTCGCTCAGAAGGAAGAGGCCGGCCTCGCAGGCGGCCAGGGATCCGCTCGTCCAGACCGGTCCTCCCTCGGTGGGGACGCTGAAGCGGGCCCCGGGCAGCGCCAGGGGCAGCTCGACCTCGAGGTCCTCGGCGGAAAAGACGGCGCGTTCCTCCTCCGCGGGCGCGGCGCGGCGGATGACCTGGGTGACCTTGCAGAGCGGGCAGACCCGGACCTCGGGCCCGAACTTCTGGCCGCATCCGGGACACGTCCATGTCGTGGGATCCATGGCGAACTTTCCCTGCGGGGCGTGCTTCGCCGGACCCGACCGGGTCAGAGAACGCCGAGTTTCTTGCCGATCCGCCCCATGATCTCGAGAACCCGGTCCAGTTCGTCGTCCGTGTGGGTGGCCATGTAGCTGGTCCGCAGGAGGCACATGTCCGGGGGCACGGCGGGCGACACGATGGGGTTGACGAACACTCCGGCCTCGAACAGTTCCTTCCAGAAGATCAGGGTTTTCTCGAAGTCCCCGATGATGATGGGCACCACGGGGGACTGGGTCCGGCCGATGTTGAAGCCCATGGAGCGGAAGGCGGCCTGCATCTTGCGGGTGTTGCGCCAGAGCCGCTCGCGATGCTCGGGTTCGCGCTCCATGACGTCCAGGGCGGCCAGGACGGTGGCCACGCTGGCCGGCGGCATGGAGGCGGAGAAGATGAGCGCCCGCGCGTGATGCTTGATGTAGTCGATGACGTCGCCTTCTCCGGCGATGAACCCGCCGAGGGAGGCGAAGGACTTGGAAAACGTGCCCATGATGAGATCGGTTTCGGCCTCGGCGCCGAAATGCTCGGCGGTGCCGCGGCCGCCCGGCCCCATGTAGCCGATGCCGTGGGCGTCGTCGAGGAGAATCCGGAAACCGTACTTCCGCTTGAGGGCCACGATGTCGGGAAGCACGCCGAGATCTCCCTCCATCGAGAAAACGCCCTCGGTGATGACGAGGATGGATCCGTTGGCCTCCTCCATTTCGACGGAGGTGAGGATTCTTTCGAGGTCCTCGATGTCGTTGTGCTTGAACTTGATGGTGCGGCCCCAGGCCAGGCGGCAGCCGTCGATGATCGAGGCGTGGTTCATCCGGTCGCAGAGGATGACGTCGTCCTTTCCGACCAGGGTGGAAATCGTTCCGAGGTTCGTCTGGAAGCCGGTGGAGAACAGGAGCGCCTTCTCTTTACGCACGAAGCGGGCCAGGCGGTGCTCCAGCTCCTCGTGGATGTCGAGCGTCCCGTTGAGGAAGCGCGAGCCGGTGCAGCCGGACCCGTATTTATCGATGGCCCGCTTGGCGGCTTCCTTGACCTTGGGGTGGGTGGTGAGGCCGAGGTAGTTGTTGGATCCGATCATGATCATGCGGCGGCCGCGGATCATGACCTCCGCGTCCGCGCCGGACTCGATCGCCTTGAAATAGGGATAAAGTCCGTTGGCTTCGGCTTCCTTGTGGCGGGTGTAGCTGCGGCACTTCTGGAAGAGGTCGGCCTTGGGGCTCCCCATCGCGGGGATTGTAACTTCGAAGTTCGGGAAAGCAAGCAAACAATTGGGACGCGGGGGTCTACGGGCGCTCGGCCTCGGCGAGGAGGGGGGCCGCGGCGGGACGCAGGTCGGGGCGCAGTTCGATCGCCCGGCGCAGGTCGGCCGCGGCGCGCTCTTTCAGGCCGCGGGCGAGGAAGGCGCGACCGCGCAGGAGGAAGGCTTCGGCTCGGAGGGGGTCGATTTCGAGAGCGCGACCGGCGTCCTCGGCGGCGGCCTCGGCGTCCCCCCGAACCAGAAGGGCCTCCGCGCGGAGGGTCCGGGCGCCCGCGTGGTTGGGCTGGAGCGCCAGGGCCCGGTCCGCGGTGGCCCGGGCCTCGTCCGGTCGGCCCGCGTCAAGTTCCAGGCGGCCCTTGTCGAGGTACAGTCCGATGTCGTCCGGAGCCTGATAGAGGGCCTCTTCGTAGTCGGCGCGCGCCTCGTC
>DATLZA010000078.1 GCA_035574235.1 Planctomycetota bacterium
CGACGATCCCCGCCAGCAGGACCGCCGCCGCGGCCGCCGCCGCCCATGGGGCCCATGGGGTCCCTGCGGCTTTCCCCGCCGCCCGCCGGCGGCCCGACCGGCCCGTTCGACCCACCGCGTGGACCCCTTCCAGGCGGCGGGAAACCTCCGCCAGGGCCGTCCATTCCTGGAGAAACTCGACGAACCGCCGCGCCGCGGCGGGATCCTCCAGAAGTTCCTTGAGCCGCACGGTCTCTTCCGGCGAGAGTTCGCGGCGCAGGTATTTTTCGAACAGTTCTTCGCTCATGGTCCGCCTTCCAGAAGCGGGAGTTGCCGGGTCATGCATTCCTGAAGCTGCTTGCGCACGCGCGACAGGGAGAGCCGGATCGCGTTGACGCTGCGCTTCTGGCGCTCGGCGATCGCCTCGCAGGATTCCGAACGCCCGTAGAATCCCGCCAGGATCTCGACCGCCCGGGCGTTGAGAAACGACATGCACCGCTCCAGCGCGCGATGCATCAGCGACTGGCGCTCGGCGGCCTCCTCGTCGAAGTGTCCGTCGAGGGTCTCGGTCACCTGGATCAGGAGGGCTTCGTCGAGAGGCGACGCCTGGCGCATCCGGGCGCGACGCGCTTCCTGAGCCTTGTGGCGCACGATTTCCCGGACCCAGCAGAAGAGGCTGGTGCCGGGCCGAAAGTCGGACCAGCGGTTCATGACCACGATGAACGCGTCCTGGACCACGTCCTCCGCCTGGGACCAGTCGCGAAGCAGCGCGAAGGCGTACCCCATCAGGGCGTCCCGATAGCGGAAGGCGGCCTTGACGACCTCGTCACGACCCAGGGTCTCCATAGACCATCCCCACCGCCGGAAGTATATGACCGGAACGAAGCCGACATGTCGGGGGAATCGACGCCGCCCGGCTACGGTCGGACGAATCGGTAGAGCCGGATCTTCTCCTGAAAGGCGACCTCCCTCTCCCATTCCGGCGCGAACTCCGTGCGGAGGCGTTCGAGAAGCGCCGGGGACGCGCGGGTGCCGAAGTACGGGGCGTACGCGCGGGCGGCGATCCGGGTGTACATGTCCCCCACGGTCAGGCGCTGGGGCCAGACGACCTCGCGCGTCTCCGCGGGCCGGAGGAAGCGGGCCAGAAGTTCGCGGAACGGCCCGATCCAGGTGCTCTTGAGGGGCGGGTCGAAGGGTTCGGCCAGAAGCTCGAAATACCGGCGGATGAGGCGGGACACGGGATCCTGGCCCGTCCCGCCCCGCTCGTTGGAGAGATAAAGAATGCCGCCGGGGCCGGCGAACTCGGTGACGAAGAGCGATCCGCCCTCGGCCACGCATCCCGCCAGGGGCGCGGCCACCGCGCGCCACTCCGCGATCCGGTGGATGACGAAAAAGAGGGTCACCAGGTCGAAGGTCCCCTGTCCCTCGAGATCGCGGCGGACGTCGAGGACCCGGACCTCCACATTCCGCAGCCCTTCGCGGGCGGCGCGCTCCCGGAGGCGGTCGAGGCAGGCCGGGACGATGTCTCCCGCCACGATTCGGTCGGCCGGATCCGCGCGCCGGGCGAAGGGGAGAACGTCGTTGACGCCGGTGGCGGTCCCCAGGAAGAGGCACCGTCGCGGAGGCGGACGCCTCACCGCGGCATGCAGGCACGCCGCCGCCGCGGAGGCCGTCTCCTCGGGCCACGCCTGATAGGCCTCGTAGGCGCCAGCCGGATCCGCGGCCGGCGCCGTCGCCTCCCGCCTCATTTCGGGCTTGATCGTACGCCCGCGGGGGGTTATTCTGTATTCGAATTATACCTATGAGCACAATAAAGATCCTCGATAGAGATCTGCCGCTGCGCCTCGAATGGCTGCGGTCCTTCCTCGTCGTGGCCGAGACGGGGGGATTCAGCCGGGCGGCCCGGGAGCTGCATCTCTCCCAGCCGGCCGTCTGGACGCACGTGCGGGAGCTCGAGGAGAACCTCGGAACCAGGCTTCTGGAGCCCGTGGGGGGACGCGCCCGCCTCACGCGCGCCGGCGAGACCGCCGCCCGGGAGGCCCGGCGGCTCCTCGAAGGAGTGCGCGCCTTCCGGGAGGCGGTGGCCGAGGCCGAGACGACCGTGCAGGGCGTCCTGGCGCTCGGCGCCAGCACCACGCCGGGCAACTACCTGCTTCCCCCCGTCATGCAGGAGTTCGAACGCCGGTACCCCAAGGCGCGTGCGACCCTTTCGATCGGAAACAGCGCCAAGATCTTCGACCGCCTGCGCTCGAACGAGGTGGACCTGGGCGTCGTGGGCATCGAGCCCGAGGGGACCGAGTTCGCGGTCGTTCCCCTGTGCGAGGACGAACTCGTGCTTTTCGCCTCCCGGCGCCATCCGCTGGCCCGGCGGCGGGAGGTCTCCGCGGAGGATTGGACGCGCGAGCGCCTCGTGGTGCGGGAGCCGGATTCGGCCACCCGGAGGCTCACGGACCGGCTGCTCGCCCGCCGGGAGGCGAGGCCGCCGCTCATGGAGCTGGGATGTCCGGAAACGGTCAAGCGCGCCGTCGCGGCGGGGCTCGGAATCGGAGTCCTCTCGCGATTCGCCATCGCCGGCGAGGTGCGTCACGGGGAACTCGTGGAACTTCGGGCCCCGGGCTTCCCCATCCGGCGCAAGATCTACGCGGCCTACCCGCGCCGCAAGCACCTCACGCGCCTGATGACGAGTTTCCTCGAGCTTCTGGAGAAAGCGGCCTCGCGCCGATAAGCTCCGCGGCCGAAACCGTCAGCGCAACTCCACTTCATACCACAGGGTTTTCCAGCGCGGACCCAGCTCGATCCAGGCGCGCCCTTCCGGCGCCCCCGTCACGGGAAGCTCCGCCTTCCGCGCCCCCCGGCCGTCCAGCGCCCACGCCCGCGCCCGCTCCGGCGGACGGGGAATCCGAAGGCGCGCCGGAATGCCCTCCACCCGCGTGGGAGCCCCGCCCCAGTTCCGTCCCACGCTGGAGCGCGCCGCGTCCTTCCACGCCATGCCCGTGTTTTCGATCCACCCCGTCGCCGTCACGAGCCACCGCGACGTCGAAACTTCCGTGGCCGTGAGCGCGCACCAGCCGTCCTGCAGCGTCGCTCCCACCTCCACCGTCCAGTCGCCCAGTTCCCAGGCGCGACCTCCGGCGAAGCCGACGACCGCCCGGCTCCGCGGGGCGGCCACGGTCACCACCCCGCGATCCGGCCGGCGCGCGTCCCAGACCACCTCGCCCGTGTCGGAGACGAACCGCGCCTCGGCCGGCGGCGTCCAGGCGCGCGCCCCCGCCGGCGGATCCCCCGGCCTGAGCGCCAGCCCCACCCGGTGAACGAGCGCCGCCTCGGGCGCCAGCCCCGCGTGATGCCCCGCGGCCACGTCCCAGGCGTGCGACCGCTCCAGGACCTCAAGCTCCCGATCCGTCCCGAAGGGCACGGCCACGCATCCCTCGGCGGGACGGACGTCCCCGCGGCGGAACATCGCCGCCGCGGGAAGAAGCGTCGCCATTTTCCCCGCGTGCCCCGCGATGTCGAAAAACCCCGAGATCCGCCCCTCGTCCCACGCGTCGTTGCGGTGCGAATACGAGTAGACGTAAATCGCATCCCAGTCCTGAAGCGCCGCATACGCCGCCAGAAGGAGAAACCCTTCCGTGCCGTAGGTATTCGGCGCCGCGTGGTTGTACTCCGTCACACTGAAGGGCTTCCCCAGGACGCGGCGCGACGCCAGGCCCGGAAGCGTGCCGCCGCGCGCGTTCACCATGCTTTCGTTCTCCACGATCCACCGGTCGGGATCCCACGGCCGTCCCGGGAACTCCGGGTGCTTCCAGTAGGCGTGGGCGTCCACGACGTCGAGCTCCGCCATGAGTCCCGGCGTGCTGCATCCGACGATCGTGCCGATGAGAAGCGCCCGGACGCCCAGATCCTCGCGGAGGAACCGAGCCATCGCCCGCCAATAGCGCGCCTCCGTCTCCCGCAGAAACCGGATCCAGTCCCGCACCGCCTCCCTCGGACGCCCCGCCGGCGGATGCTCCAGGAAGGGCCGGACCGTTCCCTCCTCCGGACGTTCCCCGGGCTCCAGGCCGACACGCCCGCCGGGACGCAGCGACACGTCCGCCAGCTCCACCATCCCGACGCGGGTTCCCAGACCCGTCACGAGAAGCCGGCCCGTCGGGCTTCCCTCGGCGGGAATCCCGCAGAATCGGAACTCCCGGGTCTCCGGACCGAGCGGGACGTCGAACTCCCACCCCAGGCCGCGCCACGGCGCGTGCGCCTGCGCCAGGGACACGCGCACCGTCCCGGCCGGCTCGGCGCGGGCCCGGAACCGGAGCGTGTAGGGACGCCCCGCTTCGATCTTGAGCCCTCCGTGCACGAGCTGGACGTGCCACCCCTGGCTCCCCGGACGCGTCACCCGGACGCGCATCCCGCCCGCGCCGAGAGGCGACGCTTCCGCCTCGGCCTTCTCGTGGCGCTCCAGCGACCACGCGCCGCCGAGCATCTCGTCGCCGAACGGCTCCTCGCGGACCCCCCACGCGCGGGCCATCGTCTCGAACGACCCGTGCCGCTCCCGGAGCCACGCGTTCCACTGCCGCCGGAGGTCCTCCTGAAGGAACGCCGGAAGGCCCGCCAGCGTCCCTTCCTTCCAGGCGTGCAGAAGCCCGTTCTCGTTATGAATCTCGACGAAGGCCACCGCCGGATCCTCGGCGTAGGTGAAGCCCCGGTGGGGATTGCGCCGCGCCAGGAGATCGCGCGCGTAGGCCTTCTGGAGCTCCAGAAGCGGCGCGTGAAAAAATCCCGCCGCGTGGCGGGCCTTCGGGGGGACCGATTCGATCTCGCGAGGAAGCCCGTCGGAAGCTCCGAACGGGCGTCCCACGAGGAGATTGAGATTGGAGTAGATGCCGCGGCGCGCCAGGCAGGCCACGAAGAAATCCAGGCGTTCCAGAGCCTCCGGCGCCAGAGCGCGCGGGGCGCCCGGTCCCGGCGCCCAGAGGCCCTGCGGCCAGCGGGAGGTATCCAGGTGGTGGAAGCGCACGACGTTGACGCCGAACCGCGCCAGCCGCGCCGCGACGCGGTCGGCGTCCTCGCGCGCGGGGAAGTTTCCGGCGAACGAGAGATTGACTCCAAGGAACCGCGTCCTGCGGCCGCCGGCCTGGAGGTGTCCGTCCGGCCCCGCCTCGACGCGCGCCAGGGGCGCCCCCGTCGCGGTCAGATCCGTAACCTCCGAGGCCCCCTCTCCCTCCGAAAGAACGAAGGGGAAAAGCCGCTCCTCGCGCGACGGATTCTCCTGCGGAAGCGCCGCGGGAACCGAAACCAGGAGCAGGAGCAATCGCATCGGCCGCCATCATACCGGGCAGGGGCGGTCGGACGCACGTTTTCCGGCCGGGTCAGGCGGCCGGAAGCTCGATCCAGAAGCGGCTTCCTTTCCCCGGCTCGCTCTCCACCCCGACACGGCCGCCCATCCGGTCGGCCGCTTTCTGGACGATCGCCAGGCCGACCCCCGTGCCGGGGTATTCCTGCGCCGTGTGCAGGCGCTCGAAGAGGCGAAAGAGCCGATCCCAATACTCGCGCGCGATGCCGATCCCGTTGTCCTCGACCCACAAGCGCACCCGCCCGTCCCGGCGCTCGGCGCGGACGCGGACCCGGGGCGGCACGCCGGGAGCGACGAACTTGATGGCGTTGGAGAGATAATTCTGAAGCGCCTGGCCGAGCAGAAGCCGGTCGCCCCGAACCGGCGGGAAGGGCTCCTCGAGCGCGACCTGAGCGCCGCAGGCGGCGATTTCCTCCTGCATGCCCGCCAGGATCTCGCGCAAAAGGGACGTCGGATCGATCGTGCGGACCTCGAGGTGCGTGCGCCCGACCCGGGCCAGGACGAGGAGGTCTCGCGTCAGGGCGTCCATGTGGCGGGCGGCCGCCGCGATGCGCCGGAGGCTGGCGCGTCCGTCCTCGTCCAGGCGCTCGGCCTTTTCGGCCAGCAGGATGTCCGCATAGCTTCCGATGGCGCGGATGGGCGCGCGGAGGTCGTGGGAGACGCTGTACGTGAAGGCCTCCATCTGAAGGAGCGCCTCCTCGAGTTCGGCCGTGCGGCGGGCCACGCGCTCCTCCAGGGTCGAGGTCAGCTCGCGCACTTCCCGATAGAGGCGGGCGTTGTCGATCGCGTAGGCGGCCAGGCGCCCCAGCTCCTGCATGAGTTCGAGCTCGGCCTGGCCGAGGCGGCGGCCCGATTCCGCCGTGGCCACCGAAAGGGCCCCGATCGTGCGGCCCCGCGCCCGCAGCGGAACGCACAGGGAGGAAACCAGGGCCAGGGACTCGATCCGGCGCCGGTGCTCCTCGCTCCGGACGGCGTCGCGGACGATCTCCGGGGTAAGCTCCGGGATGAGTTCGGGCTCCCCTGTGCGCAGGACCTTCGGATAGCCGTGGGGCAGGTCGGGATCGAGGGGATAGAGCGCCAGCATCTCTTCGACGAGCCGAACGCGGGCCGGATCGCGGTGATAGAGCCCCATGTGACGGACCGTCCCGTTTTCCTGGAGCAGATGGACGGCGCACCAGTCTCCGAAACGGGGCACGACCAGGCGCGAAACGGTCGCCAGCGTGGTCTCGACCTCGAGCGAAGAGGCCAGGGTCGCGCTCGCCTCCGTCAGGAACGCCTGCCGATCCCGCGCGCGCCGCTGATCGTCGATGTCGGTGGCGACTCCCAGCCATCGGGAGACCCGGCCTTCGCCGTCGCGCAGCGGAACGCTTCGGGCCAGGAACCAGCGATAGGCGCCGTCCGCCCGGCGCAGGCGGAATTCCGCCTCGAACGGTTCGCCGGCGGCCACGGAGCGCCTCCAGCGCTCCCGCACGGCGTCGCGGTCGTCCGGATGAAGGATCCCGATCCATCCCTCGCCCGACGCGGCTTCCGGAGCCATGCCGGTGTGGGCGAGAAAGCGTCCGTTGACGTATTCCCAGAGGCCGTCCGGCCGCGCCATGAAGAGGATTTCGGGGACCTCCTCGGAGAGGACGCGGAAGCGCTCCTGGCTTTCGCGAAGGCGCTCCTCGGCATCGCGGCGCTCGAGGAAGCGTCCGATCGCGCGGCCCAGGTCCGCCGTCATCTCGAGCATTTCGGGATCCGGCGGTTCCGGCCGGCGGCTGAAGACTTCGATCACGCCCCGAAGGCGGCCGGGCTCCCCCACAGGGAATCCGAAGCCGCCGGCCAGGCCGGCGCGCGCGGCGAACGAGGCGCGACGAAAGGCCGGGTCTTCGCGGATGCGTTCGAACCAGTGCGGGGCTTCCTGCTCCCAGATGCGGCCGGGCAGGACTTCTCCGCGGCGAAACTCCCTCCGGCGGCTGTCCTCCAGGAATTCGGCGAACGCTCCGGCCGGTTCCGGCCAGGCGTCGCCCAGGCGCAGAACGCCCGCCTCGGGATCCACGCGCCAGTAGAGGGCCACCGGCCAGCCCAGTTCCCGGCAAAGCGCCTGGAGGATCGCGCGAACCGCTTCCTCCGGCCGCGGCGAGGCCGCCAGGATCCGGGACACGACGCGGTCGAGGTCGGCGCGCGTGGCGCGGCGCTTCCGGTCCGTGATGTCCCGGACAAAAGCGCTGAAGGACCACCGGCCGCCCACCTGAACCGGGATCACCGCGAGCTCCACCGTGAACTCCTCCCCGGAGCGCCGGAGCGCCTCGATCTCGATGCGGCGGCGGAGAATCGGCCCCTGGCCCGTCGCCAGAAAGCGCGCCAGCCCCGTTCGGTGGACCTCCCGATATCGCTCGGGAACGATCAGGTCGGCCATCGGCCGCCCCAGGGCTTCCTCCCGCGACCAGCCGAAGATCCGCTCGGCCTGCGGGTTCCAGCCCGTGACGCGGCCCTCTTCGTCCATGGTCACCACGGCGTCGAGGGCCGAGTCGAGGATGAGCCGGAGGGCCTCCGCGCGTTCACGGAGCTCCGCTTGGGCACGCTCGAAATCCCGCCGGAGGTCCGCCTCCCGGACGGCGCGGCGGACGGACGCCCCGAGGGCCGTGAGGTTATCCTTGAGGATGTAGTCCGTCGCGCCCGCCCTGAGGGCCTCGACGGCCCGTTGCTCGCCCACGTGTCCCGAGACGAAGATGAAGGGAATGCCGGGGCGGCGCTCCCGGGCCAGGGTCAGCGCTTCGAGGCCGGTCAGGGAGGGAACGGAATGATCCGAGAGAATGAGGTCCGGCGGCTCCTCCTCCGCGAGCGCCCGCAGGAATTCCTCGCGTCCCTCCACCCGGCGGAAGACGAAGCGGATTCCGGAGGCGCGAAGGGCGCGCTCGACGAGGAGGGCGTCTTCGAGATCGTCCTCGAGGCTGAGGATCCGCAGAGGGGCCCGCGCGTCCCGCATCATCCTGGATGCATTCTTGCACAGCGGACGGCGGGAAACAACGGGCGTTTTGGAGGTGGCGGCCGGATTTGAACCGGCGAATAGCAGTTTTGCAAACTGCCCCCTTAGGCCACTTGGGTACGCCACCCGGTCGGGACGCGCCGCGCAAAGGGGCCCCCGCGTCGGGGAGTCTAAAGAGTCGCCCCTGGACAATCAAGTCTTTCGCGCCCCCGGGAAGCCTCGGCGCGTTCTCCTGGGTCTTCCGGCCTCGTCCGTATGGCGAAGCCCCCCGCCGGCCGAACCCCGCGAAGCGCGCCGCTTCGGCCGTCCTGACCCTCGAGGCCGCCCGTCGGAAAGATGAGGAGGGGTTCCGCAAAATCCACGGGCCTTCCGGCTGCCGGGCTTCCCTGCCGGCGGGGGAGGTGTTCAAGACGCTGGAGGAAGCCCAGGGGGGGGATTGCGACCTTGGGACGGCAGCGCAATGCAAAGCGATTCGAAGGCCTGAAAATCGGGAGCGCCCCACTTTAACGCTGCGAGCCGGCGGATTGAAGACCGCACGCGCCGGAGGCGGCATTTCGTGAAGACGCAAACGGAGGCGCGTGTCCGATCTGAAAGCCGACGCGCCGTTCGGCAGCATCCCGCTTGGACAGAGTGACCCGAGTGATCATCTCGTAAGGCACAAAGACGAAATCCATATCTTCGCAGGATTTTGCATCCCTGAAGACGGCGACCGTCATCCATCGAGCCGTCAGGATCTCGATGTGGCAAAGATCGAGCTCTTGGCCGTCCCCCAGCTGGAGGAGCACCACCGCGACATCCCCCGACCGATTCCGGCAAAGGGAGGTTATACGCTCACGGAACACCGTGGCGAAGAATTCCCGGTTGAAGGGAGCGCGGTTGTCTCCGGCGTTGGCCGTTTCGACCTTCGACCGGGCTTTGGCCATAGACCTCCTCCGAATAAGCGGCGAACGTCTCCAGAGGGGAAGACTGCAAAGGGTGGGCCAAGCGGCAATGCGGCGTCGTTCGCCGGCGAGGAAGTTTCAACCCAGGAAATTCCGCGCCGTCGAGGAATCTTCCGCATCACGTGTCCCCTGATTCGTTGATCTTCGAGAAGAGAACGGAGGGTATGGGCCTTGCTTATTTCAGTCCGCATGAGAAAGACGGCTTCCCTTTTGTTGGCGCTTTTCGCATCCGCGTCGATGGGATTCGGCGTCGCCGTCCTGTGGTTGCGAGCCTCCGCGCCCCCCTCGTCCTCGGAGGGGCAGGTCAAGCCGCTGTGGACCTGTTCGATGCACCCTCAGGTCATCCAGGATAAGCCCGGGAATTGCCCCATTTGCGGGATGAAGCTTGTCCCGCTCAGGCCGGAGCCCTCCGCCCCGCCGGACCAAGAACGGAAGGTGAAGTATTACTGGGATCCCATGATGAAGCCTCCGTACATCTCGGACAAGCCGGGCAAGAGCCCCATGGGAATGGATCTCATTCCGGTCTACGAGGATGAAGTTCGCGCGGGTCCCACCGTGACCATTGATCCGATCATGACGCAGAACATCGGGATTCGGACCGCGCCGGTCGAGGAAGGGCCCCTCTTCGTGTCGGTTCGAACGGTGGGATACTTTCGGGAGGCGGAACCGCGGCAACGCGACATCACCCTCAAAGTCGGAGGCTGGATCGATAAACTGCATGCCGACACGGAGGGGATCTTCGTCAAAAAGGGAGCTCCGCTCTTCGACCTTTACAGCCCCGAACTCCTGGTCGCGCAGGAGGAACTTCTGACGGCGGTGCGTGCGCTCGATCGGCTCTCCAAGGAGGCCGACTCGGGCCTGCGCACTGACCGTCAGCGGCTCGTCGAAAGCGCTCGCCGCAAGCTCTCTCTTTGGGATGTACCCGCCGAAACGATCGATGCGATCCTCCGCGAAGGAGCCGCCCAACTCCGCATCACGTTCGTCAGTCCGTCCGATGGATACGTCGTCGAGAAGAGGGTCGTGCAGGGATCGGCCGTCGAGGCCGGGATGAAGCTTTTCCGGATCGTGGACCAGAGCATCCTCTGGCTGGATGCCCAAATCTACGAAGCCCAACTGCCCTCTCTGGCCCTGGGACAAAAGGCCAAAGCCATCGTGAGCAGCCTTCCAGGACGCGATTTTGAAGGCGAGGTCGTCTACATCTCCCCATCCGTCCATCCCGCGACGCGGACCGCAGTGGCGCGCCTCAGCTTTCCCAATCCGAACCTCGTCCTCAAGCCCGGCATGTATGCCACGATCGATCTCCGGGTGCGGGTTGCGGGCCGAACGCTCATCGTTCCGCGCGAGGCGGTCCTCGAAACGGGAGTCCGACAGATCGCCTTCGTCGCGCGTGACGGTGGGCATTTCGATCCCCGGATTGTTCGCGTGGGGGCCGAGACGGGGGACGGTCGAGTCCAAATTCTTGAGGGGCTCGCGCCGGGGGAGAAGGTTGTGACGAGCGGGCAGTTCCTCTTGGACGCCGAAAGCCGCATGCGCGAGGCGATCCAGAAGATGACGGGGGAAAACTTGCTCCACCCCCCACCGCCGGCGAAGCCCGAGGAAAAGTCGCGGCCTTCTCACCTCCATTAGGAGGACGTGATGATCCGAAACATCATCGAGTACTCCGTCCGGAATAAGGCGCTCGTCCTTTTCCTCACGGCGATCGTCACCGTGCTCGGTGTCTGGGCCGCCCGCACCATCCGCCTTGACGCGATCCCCGATCTTTCCGACGTGCAGGTCATCATCGTCACGGAGTACCCTGGCCAAGCCCCTCAGGTCGTCGACGACCAGGTCACCTACCCCCTCGCGACCGCGATGCTCTCCGTCCCCGGCTCGACTTTCGTTCGCGGCTACAGCATGTTCGAACTCTCCTTCGTCTACGTCCTCTTCGAGGATGGGACGGACATCTACTGGGCGCGGAGCCGCGTCCTTGAATACCTGAACTTCGCCCGCGACCGCCTGCCCAAGGGAATCGAACCCAAGCTCGGGCCCGACGCCACCGGCGTGGGATGGGTCTATCAGTACGTCCTTCATCCGGGCTACTATTGCCCCGAGCATCCCCGGGGAATCTGGCATGACGCGAAAGGCGCGTGGTTTTCAAAGCCTGGAGAGGGGCTTGCGAAAGTTCGTGCCTTCGACACTCCTGGGCAGTGTCCCCTCGATGGAAGGGACCTCGTCCCCGCAAACCAGGACCTCGCGCAACTGCGGAGTCTTCAGGACTGGTATCTGCGATATCCTCTGACGGCCGTCGAGGGGGTCTCCGAAGTCGCTTCGATCGGCGGTTTCGTCCGCCAGTACCAAGTGGTCCTCGACCCTAACCGCCTCCTGGCATACAAACTGCCGCTCAAGGATGTGGTCATGGCGATCGAGCGCTCGAACCGCGATGTGGGCGGAGCCGTGATCGAAATTTCCGAAAACGAGTACATGGTTCGGAGCCGCGGGTATCTCAATGGACTGAAAGACCTCGGAAAGACGCCCGTCGGCCTGGGCGATGACGGCACTCCCGTGCTCCTGGCGAACGTGGCCGCCCTTGAAGTCGGCGGCGAGATGCGGCGCGGGGTGGGCGAATGGAACGGCCACGGCGAGGCGGTGGGCGGAGTCGTCGTCGCTCGCTTCGGAGAGAACGCCTACAAAGTGATCCGGGACGCCAAGGCGAAGCTCGCGCAGCTCGAGGACGGCCTTCCGCCCGGGGTCTCCATCAAGACGACCTACGATCGCTCGGCCTTGATCGAGCGCGCCGTCGAGACACTCAACCGCGCCGTGATCGAAGAATTGGTCGTTGTGGGCATCATCGGCTTCGTCTTCCTGGCTCACGTCCGGAGCGCGGTGGTGGCGATGATCGTTCTCCCGATCGGCCTCCTCATCTCGATTCTCGTCATGCAGATCCTGGGGATCAACGCGAACATCATGAGCCTGGGCGGCCTGGCCCTCGCGATCGGGGTCATGGTGGATTCGGGCGTCGTGATGATCGAGAACGCCCACAAGCACTTGGCGATGGAGGAGGAGAAAAAGGGGCGGGGGGAAGCCGTGCGATCCCGGACGGAAGTGATTCTCGAGGCGGCCAAGGAAGTGGGCCCGAGCCTTTTCTTTTCGCTTCTCGTCATCACGGTATCTTTCCTTCCCATCTTTGTTCTGGGGGACCAGTCCGGACGTCTGTTCAAGCCTCTGGCTTACACGAAGACCTTCGCGATCGCGGCAGGCGCGATCCTGGGAATCACGATTGTTCCCGTCCTCATGATCACCTGTATTCGAGGGAAGCTTCCCAAGGAGGAAAGGAACCCCGTCAACCGGCTCTCCGAGGCGGCTTACGCTCCCTTATTTCGCCTGGTCATGAAGTTCCCCAAAGCGACCCTTCTTGCGGTCCTCCTCATCGGCCTTTCGACCCTCTATCCTCTCTCAAGAATCGGAACCGAGTTCATGCCGCCCCTCGACGAGGGAGACCTCCTTTACATGCCGACCACGGACCCGTCGATCAGCGTGACCAAATCGAAGGAGCTCCTTCAACAGACGGACAAACTCATCAAGACCTTCCCGGAAGTGGTGAGCGTCCACGGGAAGATCGGACGGGCCGAGAGCGCCACGGACCCGGCGCCGCTCTCCATGATCGAGACCGTCGTCCAGCTGGAGCCGGATACGACGAAATGGCCGAAGCGCAAAGTGGATTATTTTTTCAGCTCCTGGCCGGGCTGGCTCAAGTGGCCCTTAACGATCACCTTTTGGCCGGAGGAGCGGAAGATCACAACCGAGGAACTGGTTCATGGCTGGACCGACCCGGACGGGACGCGCCATCCGGGCTTGAACGAGGTCGTAAGCCTCCCCGGGATCGCCAATGCCTGGCCCTATCCGATCGAGAACCGGATCAACATGCTCACGACCGGGATCAAGACGCCCGTCGGGATCAAGGTCATGGGGGACGACCTCGGGAAGCTTTCCGAGATCGCCGAGCATATTGCGGTCTCGATCCGCAAGGTGCCCGGCACGCTTTCGGCCTATCCCGAGCGGACGATGGGAGGTTACTACCTCGACATCCAGGTGAGACGCGAGGAGGCGGCGAGATACGGTCTCACCGTGGGAGATGTCCAGGATGTGGTCATGTCGGCGATCGGCGGGATGAACGTGACGACCACCGTGGAAGGGCTCCAGCGTTATCCGGTCAATGTCCGCTACGCGCGGGAGCTCAAGGACGACCTTCCTTCCCTTCGGAGGACGCTCGTTGCGGCCCCGACCGGCCTTCAGGTCCCGCTGGAGCAGCTGGCCGAAATCAGCATCAAGCCCGGTCCACCCATGATCCGGAGCGAGAACGCCCAGCGGACCGCGTGGGTCTTCGTAGACATCGCGGGCCGAGACCTGGGCGGCTACGTCAAGGAAGCCAAACGGGTCATTGGGGAAGAGGTCCCGCTTCCGGCCGGCACCGCGCTCGTCTGGTCCGGCCGGTTCGAGTATCTGGAGCAGGCGAACAAACGCCTGAGCGTGGTGATTCCGGTCACGCTGGCCCTCATCGTCCTCCTTCTCTACATCTCGAACAAGAGCTGGTTCCGGGTCTTCGTGGTGCTGGCGGCAGTTCCCTTCAGCCTGATCGGCGCCTTCTGGTTTCTTCATGCCCTGGGGTACAACATGAGTCTTGCCGTTTGGGTCGGAATCATCGCTCTGCTGGGCGTCGACGCCGAGACCGGCCAGGTCATGCTTCTCTACCTCGACACGACCTTTGAACGCTTCAAGTCCGAGGGCCGAATGCGTACCCCCAAAGATCTCTTCGACGCGGTCTACGAGGGGGCCGTGAAACGGATCCGCCCGAAAACGATGACGGTTGCGACGGACATGATCGGCCTCCTCCCGCTCATGTGGGCGACCGGGACGGGGGCGGACGTGACCCGCCGCCTCGTGGCTCCTTTAATCGGCGGGATCGCGGTGAGTTTCTTGATGGAACTCCTCGTCTATCCCGTGATCTTCTATCTCTGGAAGCGGCGCCGTCTTCGGAAGGAAGGAGTGTGGGCGGCGGCATGAGAAAGAAAGTCCGGAACTTTTCGCCTTTTCTTCCCGGCGCGCGTGCCTTCCGCCCGGCGGGGGAAGAGGCGGAGCGCGATCGTGCGACGAAAGCCTGTCCCCGCGAGACGCTGCCCCCTTTGCCCCAGGACGCCTCCCTCGATGCGATCCCGCACTCTTCCTTTCTCGCCAACGGCGATCTTGAGGCACGCTGCCGGCCATGGATCGCCGCGACGGCGCAAATCCTCCGGGATTCGAGTTCGATGACGACGGTGAAGCTCACCTGCGCTCAGATGATCGACAATCCGGTGACCGCATGGCCCCAGATCCCCTTCGGCGTCGCAAACGACTCCATGACCATCATCCCCTGGCCGCGCACGGTCGGGACGGCGGCACGGCGCGCTCTTGAGATCGCTCCCGCCGCTGGCGCCCGGTTCGAGCCGGCGCGCCTTGAACTTCGAGCCCGGACCCTCGGCGCCTGTCTTGAATACGCCTTCCTTGCCGTTCTTCCCCGAGTCGTCCGTCATGTCGTAAACGCAGAAGGTCGTCCTGTTTCGCCTGCGGACCAAGACGCGGCCCCCCCGGGCTGATTTCACCGTGAAAATCGAAACCCTTGCGCCCTCCGGGCTGGCGCCGGCCTGGCATGCTCTCCCCGTGGACGGCGTCAGGGCGCTGCTTAAGACCGATGCCCAGGAGGGGCTCTCACAAGCAGAAGCCCTTCGGAGGTCTTCCGAGTTCGGCCCCAATCGCCTTCCCTCGCCCCCCAGGCGAACGAATCTCCGGATGTTTCTCAGTCAATTTTCCAGTGTGCTCACGGGGATTCTGATGGGGGCCGCGACGCTTGCGGCCTTCCTAGGGGAGATCGCCGATTCGCTGACCATTGTGGCGATCCTCTTTCTGAACGCCCTCGTCGGTTTCCTTCAAGAGCGGCGAGCCGCCGACGCCCTCGCGGCCCTTCGAAAGATGACGGCTCCCCACGCACGGGTAAAGCGCGAGGGACAGATCGTCGTCATCCCCGCGGCGAACCTTGTGCCGGGGGACCTCGTGCTCCTTGAGGCGGGCGACCCGGTGCCCGCGGATCTGCGACTGGTCCACACTTCTGCACTTCGGACGGAAGAGGCCGCGCTCACGGGTGAATCGGAGCCCGTAGACAAGAATTCCGCGACGGTCCTTGACGGTTCCACCCCCCTGGCGGGACGGGCGAATATGGCCTACCTGGGAACACTCGTCGCCGCCGGGATGGGAACAGGATGGGTCGTAGCGACCGGGACCCGAACCGAGTTTGGAAAAATCGCGGAGCTCGTACGCGCCACAGAAGAGGACGAGACGCCCCTCCAAACACGTCTCCGGAGTTTTGGGAAGACCCTCGTGGGGGCGACCGGCGTCATAATCGTCCTGGTGTTCCTTCTCGGGCTTCTCAGGAACGTTCCCCTTCTTGAGATGGCGCTGACCTCCGTGAGCCTTGCCGTAGCCGCGGTTCCAGAGGGATTGCCCGCGGTCGTGACCATCGCGCTTGCCCTCGGCGTTCATCGCATGGCCCGCAAAGGGACCCTGATCCGAAGACTCTCTTCGGTGGAAACACTGGGCTGCACGACCGTCATCTGCTCGGACAAAACCGGAACTCTCACGGTCGGACGAATGACCGTTCGACGTGTGGAAACCCTGGAAGGAGGAATCGAGATCGACGAGGTCGCGCGCATGGAAGTGCCGGATCCCGTCTACCGTGTCCTCTGGGCCTCCGCGGCCTGTTGTACGGCACGCCTCGTGGAGCGGGACGGTTCGGTGCAGCTCGCGGGGGATCCGACGGAAGGAGCGATTCTCCTTGCGAGTCGGAAAGCAGGGATCACCGCCGAAGTCATCGATGCCCGCGAGCCCCTCATCTCCATTCGTCCCTTCGATGCCGAGCGCAAGCGGATGTCCTGCGTTCGCAAAGCAGGGGACAAGGACCGCTCTTATGTCAAAGGCGCTCCCGAGGTGATCCTCCCTCGATGCGCGTCGCTCCAGGAGGAGGGTACCCGAAATCGGGCGTTACGCCGGATGGACGAGATGGCCGGGGAAGGACTCCGGGTCTTGGCGGTGGCTGTGCGAGATGTCTCGGCCGGAGAGGATCCGGAGGACCGGCTGGTCTTTCTCGGGCTGGTGGGACTCCAGGATCCGCCGAGGCCCGAAGCGAAAAACGCCGTCGCGACGTGCCGGCGGGCGGGAATCCGGCCGGTCATGATCACGGGCGACAACCCTCGAACAGCCCTGGCCGTCGCGCGCGCCTTGGGAATCGCCGAGAAAGAGGAAGAAGTTCTGACCGGGCCGGCTCTCGGCTCCATGGATGACGATACGCTGGCCCGTCGCGTGGAGCAGATTTCGGTGTACGCCAGGGTAGACCCCGAACACAAACTGAGAATCGTCCGCGCGTGGAAAGCCCGAGGCGCCGTCGTGGCCATGACGGGAGATGGCGTCAACGACGCCCCCGCCCTCAAAGGCGCCGACATCGGGATCGCCATGGGCAAAACGGGCACCGAGGTGGCGAAAGACGCCTCCGCCATGGTGATTACCGACGACAATTTCGCATCGATCGTCTCGGCTGTGGAAGAGGGGCGCGCCATCTTCGAGAACATTCGAAAAACGCTTCTTTATCTTCTGAGCGGAAACACGGCTGAACTTTTGATCATGGGGATCGCCGTGATCGCGGGCTGGCCGCTTCCCCTCATGCCCATCCAGCTCCTCTGGGTCAATCTCGTCACGGATGGACTTCCCGCTCTGGCGCTGGTAACCGATCCTTCCGACAGAGATCTCCTTCGCCAGCGACCGCGGCCTCCAGGCCAGGAGATCGTGGATCGGAATTTTATTTCCTGGATGCTCATCGGTGGCCTCTTGATCGCCCTCTCCACGTTGGCCGGGTTCCTCTATGGACTCGAAATCGAGCATTCTCTCGAAAAGGCCCGTGCCTACGCCTTTTCGACGCTGGTGATGGGCGAGGTGCTCCGTGCGTTCGCTTCCCGAAGTCGAACTCGCATTCTTTGGGAGATCGGCCTGGGGTCCAACATGCGTTTGGTCGTCATCGCCGTGCTGACCCTCGGATTGCAGATCTACAGCCACCATTCCGGAATCCTGGAAGGATTTTTGAAGACCGGAGCGTTGACGTTCGGAGAATGCATGGGATCTCTTGCCCTGGCGGTGGTGCCCGTAACGGTACTCGAGGTGTGGAAACTCGCCCGGCGGCTCTTTATCGAGACGACGTGACGGTCGGGCACGCCCATTGAACGAAGCATTCTCCTTCGCGCTGTGGAATTATCCACCTTCTTACAGATTTTCCGGCGGGCAACGATCGCCCAGAAGGGGCTCTCCCAAGGGAATGTCCTGGAACACGTCGGAGTTTAAACGAGACGTTTCCGCTCCGATCCCGTCGGACCTGAGAACGAAAGGAAGCGCGCCGGAGCCAGCGGGGCGATCCTTCTTTTCAGGGCTATCTCATCCTTCCAACCGGATCGACGTTTTCACGCCCCCCCTTCCCACGTCGCAGGGGACTCCTTTGGGGTCCCGAGGCCTCAGGCCCGAAGGAGGACGTTTCGCCGTGCCCTCGCTTCCTCGCCGTTTCCTTCCAATGCCGTGGCGTCAGACGTTGGATCCCGGGACCTCCTGGAGCGCATCGATCTCCAAGTCCCGCGGGACCCCAAGTCGCTGGAGTCGCAGGCTTTCCTTCTCCAGCTCCCGCAGCCTCCGTCCCGTCTCCGTCTCCTTCAGGATCCGGACGATCGGCTCCTTCCCGAATCGCTCCCTCTTCATCGATCCTCCTTCCCCGATCAGAGGATCTTGAACACCGAAATTTCTCGCAGGCCCTGATTTTGGAAAGCGGGCCCGGCGTGCCCGGCTTGGTCAGAATTCCGCTGCCAGCCCCCCTCGACCGGACGTTTCGCGGGATTTCCCGGGTCTTCCCGGAAAAATACCGACTATGAACCTCCTCCCCCCCCCTCAAAAAGCCGCCCTACGACGTTGGCAACGCGCTTGCGTAATGCGTCTCGAAATGAGGCGGACACAAGAAACAACCGATTGCAGATGGACAGAAGAGTTCGGCCTTCGGAGACCCATCCGTGTCGTCGGATTTCGCCGCCGAACGACGCCGCGCCATACGATGCTTGCTGACGTACCGGATCGCTTTTCCGATCCCTGCGGTGACCTTTCGGCGTTCCGGCTCGTCGGTCTTGACGAGAAACGTTCTCTGGGGCAAGGCCCTCCTCATAACGACATCTCTGGCCCACGCGTCTTGGCCTGTGGAAAGAAGCATTTCCGTCTTCGTCGACGAGTCGATGTCAACGACGTTACCGCCGCACCGGACGAAATCCTGCAAGCGATGGAGGAAGCCGAATGAACGCGCTCATGGGGATTCTTCTCTTCCTTCAGTCGCAGGATGAATTCGAAAAGCTGAAGCGCGAGGTCGAAGAGTCCAGAAGGAAGCAGGAAGAGCTGGAAAAGCGGGTCGATTCTCTCCAGAAGGAGCAAAAAGAGTCGAAGAGCTTGCTTGACGAGATCGTCTCCCAGCGGAGGGAAAAAGAGCAGGAGGCCGAGACGATCTTCGACGAAGGTTTCTGGTTCGTGGGCAAAGACGACCGGCTCCGCATCGGCGGCTCCGGCCAACTGGACGGCCGATTCTTTTTGGAAGAAGAGGACGGTGACTCGAACTTCCTCATCCGTCGCGCGCGCCTCTTCGGAACCGGCGTCCTGGAGGAGAAGTGGGGCTACATGGTGATGGGACGATGGGACCAGCAGACTCCGAACCTGCACTTCGCGTGGCTGGAGTCGCTGCACCTTCCCTGCGCGCGGTTCCGCGTCGGACTCTTCAAGGAACCCTTCAGCATGGAAGGGCTCCACTCGGATCAGTATTGGGACTTCGCGGAACGATCTCTCGGCGTGGCGAACTTCCTTCAGCTTGAAGACATCGGGGCCATGCTCTACGGAAAGCTCTGGGAAGACCGGATCGAATACGGCGCGGGCGTCTTCAACGGTCGGGGTCGCAGCACCGAGAACAATCCCGACAAGGAATACGCCGGACGCCTTGTCTTGGCCCCCTTTCACAAAGGGATAAACCTCCTCGACAACCTGTACTTGGGGGTCTCCGCGTCAACCTCCGGTCAGGAAGAGACCCTCGGCGGTACAGGGTTCCAGACAGGAGCAGGGACGCGCTTCTGGACGTGGTCGAGCGGGCCGGCCGCGGCGGTGAACGACGACCGTGTCCGCTGGGGCGCGGATCTCGAATGGCTCTACGGCCCCGCCGCGATCCGCGCGGAATACATCCACGTCGACTGGGGGCAGGTGACCCGAGGAACCGTGAAAGAAGAGTTCACCGGCAGCGGCTGGTTCGTCGAAGGGGCCTGCGTGCTTTCGGGAGAGAATAAGCGCCGGAACCGGCCCGTCTTCCCGGCGCAGAACTTCGATCCCGCCAAGGGTACGTGGGGCGCTTGGGAAGCCGTCGCACGATATGAAGAATTCACGCTCGAAAAAGACGTCCTTCAGGCAGGCTTGGCGACGGGGACGGACAAAGCCAAGGGCTATACGATCGGGGTTAACCATTACCCCAACAAACACATGGCGGTCAAGATCCAATTGCAGCACCTGAGATTCGACGACGACATCACGGTCGGATCTCATCGGACCAACGACGAGGTCGTCCTCTTCGTGCGGTTTCAGTTTGAGTTCTAGGGAGGAAGATATGTCCATGTCGTGGCGGGAGTTCTGGACCGTCTTCCACGGGATGGTCGTGGGGGCGATCTACCTTCTGGCCTTCGCCGGCGGCTTGGCGGGACTTTGGAACCTGAAGAGGTGGCTCGTAACCGAGGCCGGCTTGGCCGAGCGCATGCGCCATCTCAAGATAGGGATGTGGGTTATGGCGATCGTCTGCTGGGCTACGGTCATCAGTGGCACCTACATCGTTTACCCATGGTACCGTGCGAATGCCCCCACGAGCCCGCGCTCGATGCTCCTGGCCCATCCGCAAAAGGCAGCCTGGCACACCTTCGCGATGGAATGGAAGGAGCACGTGGCGTGGGCCTCTCCGATCCTGGCCACCGCGGCGGCGGCCTTGGTCATGATGTACGGCATCGAGTTGGCCAATCGCCATGAGCTCCGGCGGGCGACCATGACCTTCTTCATCCTGGCCTTCGGCTCGGCCGCGGTCGCGGGCGTCTTCGGCGCGTTCATCAATAAAGTGGCCCCGATCCTTTGAGGTGACATGATGATCGAAACAGCTAAAGACGCAAAGGAAACACCCGTTGAGCCAAAGCTGAAACCGAGCGGTCCCGCGATGGCGGTCCTCCTCTCGGCGGCGATCGGCGTCTTTGTGAGCGGGCTGGCCACCGTCCTTGCGTCGGCGAGCACGGCGGTCAATGACGCGCTCAACTGGTGGAACCCGGCCGGCCCGCTCACAGGCAAAACAGGAGTGGGCGTCATCGCCTGGTTGGTCACATGGACGGCGGCTCACGCCCTGTGGCATGACAAAGAAATCGCTTTCAAGCGGGTGTGGATCGTCTCGCTCATCCTCATCTTCCTGGGGATGGTGATGATGTTTCCGCCCGTTTTCCAGACCTTCGAGGCGCACAAGTGAAAGGGGGGAGCGGTAGGTTTCTCAGGTTTCGTCGCCTTTGGACGCCGACTTAAACTACACTCGCCCCGTCGTCGAAGGGACTCCCTCGACTTCATAAGAAACCCTGCGATTCCCCTCGGTCTGGAGTGATCCCCCCTTTTCAGGCCCCCCCTCAGGCGATCCACCCCGTCCTGCGTGCGGTGGCGATCCTGGGTACCTGGCCGACGTGCCGCGCCCAATTCGGCTCGCGCGGCGGCCGGAAACCGGCGGAGGGCCGTCGCCCGGGGTTCGAGAATGTCCGCCGCGGAGGTCCCGGGGCAGAATCCCCCATCGGCTTGCCGTTCCAGGGGAGCAGCGGGTACACTTTTCCCCGTACGCTGCCGGCTCATCGACGGCACGAGGCGACCGTGAAGCGGCGGCCGGCGCCGGCGGCATGGCTGACCCACGCATGATCATCGAACTCGACGCCGTCACCAAGCACTACGGCGGGGTGCGGGCCCTGGACGGCCTGAGCGCCACGCTGTCCGAGGGCGTGATCGGACTTCTCGGCCCGAACGGCGCCGGGAAAAGCACGCTCCTCAAGGTGCTCCTGGGGCTCGTCCGCCTGAGTTCGGGCCGCGCGAGGGTCCTCGGCCTGGACGCGCGCCGCCACTCGCGCTCGATCCGCCGGCAGGTCGGCTACATGCCCGAGGACGATTGCACCATCGCCGGCCTGAGCGGCGTCCAGTCGGTCGCGTTCGCGGGGGAGCTGGCCGGCCTCCCGCCCCGCACGGCGCTCCGGCGGGCGCACGAGATGCTGGACTATGTGGGCGTCACCGAAGAGCGCTACCGCGAGGTCCAGACCTATTCCACCGGCATGAAGCAGCGCGTCAAGCTCGCCCAGGCCATCATCCATGCGCCGAGTCTCGTTTTTCTGGACGAGCCGACGAGCGGCCTCGACCCGCAGGGGCGGGAGCGGATGCTCGCGCTCATCCGGAGCCTCTTCGCCCGGAGCCGGGTGAGCGTGGTGGTTTCCACCCACATCCTCCAGGACGTGGAGGCGTGCTGCGATTCGGTGCTCATCCTCGCCAAGGGCCGCGCGCTCGTGAACGGACGCCTGGCGGACCTCCGGCAATCCGTGGATTCGAGCCTGTTCGTCCGCTTCGCCGGCGACGGATCGGCCTTCGCCAAGGCCCTTCAAGGGCTCGGCTGCGCCGCCGAACCGGCGGGACCCGAGGAGCTGCGCGTGAGCGGAGACCCTCAAGGATTGCCCGAGCGGATCTTCCGGGCGGCGCGGGAGAGCCGGGCGGTCGTTCGGCAGCTCGCGGCCGGCCGGACGTCGCTCGAAGAAATTTTTCTCAAGGCCGTGACGGGGGACCGCGATGCCCATCTATGACCTGGGCTACCGGCCCTGGACGGGGCGGCTCACCCCCGCGTGGTCCCGCTGGTGGGCGATTTCCCGCTCCGGGATCGGCCTGGCCTTCCGGAGCAAGATCCTGCGCCGGTGCCTCTTCCTGGCGATCGCGCCCCTCCTGTACTTCGGGCCTCTCTTCTTCGCGATCGGCTCGCTCACGGATCCGGACTCCGGCTGGGGAAACATGGTGCGCCGCTTCCTGGGAGGGGGGCTGACGGAGCGGCTCGTCGAAGACCCGGCTTCGGTCCGGCCGCAGGTCTGGTCGGCGATCTTCGCCTATTACTTCATGTACTTCCAGAGCTCGCTGACGTTTCTCGTCCTGGCCATCGTGGGACCCCCGCTCATTTCGCAGGACGTCCGGAGCAAAGCCTTCCTTCTCTACTTTTCCAAGCCGATCACACGGATGGAATATCTGCTCGGGAAGGGAGGAACCGCGCTCTTTTACGTGCTCCTCGTCACGCTCGTTCCGGGCCTGGTGCTTTATGTCCTGAGCGTCGCTTTCTCGCCCTCCTTGAGCGTCGTCGCGGACACGGCGGCCACGATACCCCGAATCCTCGCCGCCTCCGCGGTCCTCGCCGTGCCCGCGACGCTCGTGGTCCTGGCTCTCTCGTCGCTCACGGACAATCCCCGCTTCGCGACGTTCGGCTGGATCGCCCTGTGCCTTCTGGGACCCGTCTTCGTCTTCACCCTCGAGCACGTTCCGGAGCTCCGGGGATCCTCCTGGCTCTTTTTCCTCTCGCTCCACGAAGCCGCTTTCGTCGTCGTGGGAGCCCTGTTCGACGTCGAGGGGATCGTGCGGCTGGCGAAGGAACTCCATGCGCCGGATCTTTACGAGGTCCTCGACCTGCTCCATTCGCCCTATTCGCCCGCGACGGCGGCCGTTTATCTGGCCGGAGTCTGCGGGCTCGCGGTCGCGGTCGTCTACCGGCGCATCTCCGCGCCCCTGAGGGTCTGATGCCGAACGTCGTCGAAGCCCGGTCCCTGACCAAGCTCTATGGCACCGTCCTGGGCGTCAACGACGTGACGCTGGAGCTTCCCTCCGGCGTGCACGGTCTCCTGGGCCCGAACGGGGCCGGAAAGTCCACGCTGCTCAAGCTCGTCACCGGCCAGCTCCGGCCCACGGAAGGGGAGATCCGGGTCTTCGGCGAACGGCCGTGGGGCCATCCGGCCCTCTTCCGGAGAGTGGGGTTCTGCCCCGAGCAGGACGCCTTTTACGATTTCCTCACGGGGCTGGAGTTCGTGACCTTGCTCGCCCGGGCCTCCGGGGTGGGCGGCCCGGCGGCGCGGCGCCGCGCGGAGGAGGCCTTGGAACGCGCCGGCGCGGCCGAGTACATGAACCGGAAGATCGCCACGTACTCCAAGGGGATGCGCCAGCGGACCAAGGTGGCCCAGGCCCTGGTTCACGATCCGGAGCTCATCATTCTCGATGAGCCGCTCACGGGCACGGATCCCATCGGGCGCCACGACCTCATGGAGCTCGTGCGCCGTCTCGGAGGCGAGGGGAAGAGCATTCTCATTTCGAGCCATGTGCTCCACGAAGTCCAGGCGATGACGGAAAACTTCGTCCTCATCTACGGGGGGCGGGTCCTGGCCTCCGGAAACGTTCACGACATCCGCGGCCTCATGAACGAGTACCCGCACCGGATCACGCTTCGGTGCGAGGACGCGCGGGCGGCGGGGCATGTGCTTCTGCGCGACCTGCCCGTTCTGGGCGTGGAACTGGATCCCGGGACCGGCACGGTCTCGATCCGGACCCACGATCCGAAAGCGTTCTATGAAGGCCTGGCGGCCGTGGTGCTGGAAGGCGGGATCAAGGTGAAGGAGGTCGTGTCGCAGGACGACAACCTCGACGCGGTCTTCCATTATCTGGTGACGAGGGACTGATGGGCGCGATGGCGTGGCTTCAGTTCCGGCAGATCCTGGCGGGCCGGAAGGTCTGGCTCGTGGTCTTTTTGCTCGCGCTTCCCGTGGGGCTGACCGGCTTGATCGTCTCGGTCGGAGGATGGAGCGACCTGCCCGAGGAGGAGATCCTCCAGGCCGTGTATCTCTTCGTTCTTTATCCGCAGTCGATCTGCCTCCTTTTGGCCCTCCTTTACGGGACCTCGGTGCTCAACGAGGAACTCGAGGGGAAGACCGTGACGTACCTGTTCACCCGGCCGCTGGAGCGGTGGAGGATTCTGGTGGGAAAATACGCCGCGGTCGTCGCGTGCCTGGCGGTCCCGGCGCTGGGAAGCCTGGGGATCTCCTGGTGGCTCATGGGCTCGCCGGGGGGAGCGTCTTATATCCTGGGCTTCGCGCTGGCGGTGCTGGGGGCGCTGGCGGCCTATACGGCGATCTTCACGGCGTTCGGGGTCCTCTTCCGGACGAGAACGCTCGTCATCGGACTTCTTTACGCCATCACGATCGAGTTCGTGCTCTCGTTCGTGCCCGCGGTGGTGAGCTCGCTCTCGGCGGCTTATTACCTGCGCTCGGTCGTCGTCCGCGTCGCACGCCTCGAGCTGCCGAAGGAGCTCCTGCCCTTCGTGGGGGAGTCCTCCCTCCTGGGGGCGGCTCTCCTCCTTGGGGCGATTACCGCGGGAGGGCTCGGCCTCGCGTCGTTCGTCTGCCGCCGGCGCGAGTACGTGGTCACGGAACAGCTCTAGCGGCGGCGAAACCGCGCACCGCCGGGGATCGCGGCGCCGTTCCGATCCCTCCCTCCCCCCGCAGGAGCGCGTACAATTCGGCCACCGTCGGCCGCCCGGAAACGGCCGCGTCCTTCACCCCCCGCGCCCGCAGCCACTCCGCCGCCGCCTCCGGCGTAAAGGCCTCGAACTCCACCCGCGCCAGACACCGCCCCGGCCGCAGAAACGCCGGATCGATCCGGTCCACCTCCTCGTTGAACGTCAGAACGAAGATGTCCTGCCGCCCCTGCCCGATCAGACCGTCCGTCATGTTGAGCAGCTTCCCCACCTTGTCGAAATGCGACGCGCGACTTTCCTGAAGCACCAGATCCGCCGAGTCCTCCAGAACGAACAGGCGGCGTTCCCCTTCGCTCTCCTCCGAGGGCTCCTCGTCCCCGTCGTCCGAGCCGTCCCCGGCCAGGTGGTGGTAGTAGTCCGGCTGCGCCGCCAGGTTCTCCGGATCGGTCACGACCGTGAATCGAAAGCGGTTCCGCCAGTGCATCATGAGCGCCCGCAGCGCGAACGTCTTACCCGTCCCCGGAGGTCCGTGCCAGATGAGAAGCTTCCCCCGCGCCCAGGGTTCCTCCAGGGCGAGAACCCGGTCGAGCGCGGCCTGCACCCCCGCGGGATAATTCCCGCGGATCTCCTCCCACACGGGGCACCGCAGAAAGACCGTCCTCCGGCAGACCACGCCCTGTTCCCGATGAGAAAACTCGGCCCACACGCCCCGCGGATCCCGATTCCGCTGGCGCCACGGCTCCAGTCTCCGCCGAAGATCCTCCAGAATCTCCGGCGCCTCCAGCGACGCCGCAAAGACATGGACCGAAAGGTCCTCGCCGCGGATCCGGAACCACGCCACCTGGTCCGGCTTGCGGAAAATCGCCGAGTACCCGTACCGGCCCTCCTCCCGCCAGCAGACCTCATAGTCCGAAAGGATTGACCGGATCGTGGACCAGCCGGCCTCCGGCATCACCTCCACCCTCATCCAGGTGGACGATCGCGGGCGAAAACCCTCCAGCGCCGCCAACCTCCCCCTCCATGCGAGCTGATCGGGCTCCGAACTGACATCCAGGACGATCCTCTCCTCGGCCGCCATGAATACCCTCCCTTCGTTCCCGTCCAGCCCCTCATACGCGACGGCGGTGTCGGAATAGGTCGCCGAGAGGGAAAACGTTTTTTCCCCGGTCCCGCCGAAGACTCCGGCGCCCACTCCGGCCTTTTCCGCGCCCGAGCGGCGGATATAATCCACTCCGCTCCATGCGCGTTCTTCACCTGTTCGGCGACTGGAAATGGACCGGCCCCTCGGAGCCCACGCTCGATCTGTGCCTCGAGCTGCGCGCGCTCGGGGTGCGTGCCGACCTGGCCTGCCAGGAAGCTCCTCCCGAAGCGCGCGGGAGCCTCCCGGAGCGCGCCCGGGAGCGGGGCCTCGAGCCCCTGCACGTGGCTCCTCTGCGCCGTTCGCTCTTCGGAGCGCTTCGGGACGTAGGCCCGGTGGCGGAGGCGCTGCGCGGCTACGATCTCCTTCACGTCCATTTCTCCCACGACCATTTCGTGGGCGGCCGGGCCGCCCGCCGCGAAGGCCGCGTCCGCGTCCTGCGCACCAACCACAAGGCCGTCCCGACGCCCGTGCACCTCGGGACGCGCTACCTCTACCGCCGCCTGACGGACGGATACCTGACCTTCTCGCAGGCGGCCCTCGAGGCGGACACCGCCGCCTTCGGCGTGCGCGGCTGGCGCGTGGACCCGGGAATGCGCCTGGAGCGCTTCCAGCCCCGCGAGGTCCCCCACGAGGGGTTCGTCGTCGGCGTCGTCGCCCGCATCCAGCGCCACCGGCGGTTCGACGCGCTCCTGGCCGGCGTGGCCCGGGCGCGCGTGCCCGACCTGCGCGTCGTCGTCGTGGGCCGCGGGACCCGGATGCGGGAACTGGCCGTCGAGCCCGCGCGCCGCATGGGCCTTTCGAACGTCCTCTTCACGGGCTATCTCGGCGACCGGTATCTCGAGACGCTGGCGGGGTTCGACGCCCTTCTTTTTCTCGTGCCCGGCTCGGACGGCACCTGCCGCGCGGTGCGCGAGGCGATGGCGATGGGCAAGGCGGTCATCGGCGCCCGCCGGGGGATGATCCCGGAGCTCGTGGACGACGGCGTGACGGGTCTCGTGATCGACGACACGCCGGACGGGATCGCCCGGGCGATCGAGCGCCTGGCGGCGGACCGGGAGCTTTGCCGGGCGATGGGGCGCGCGGGGCGGGAAAAGGCGCTGCGGCTCTACGACATCCGGCGTCAGGCCCAGGCCGTGCGGGAGATTTACCGGCAGATGCTGGCGCGGTGAGCGCCCGGGAAGAGACCGGATCCCCCTACGACTCGAGGATCCGGTAGTACATGTTGCGGCGGCGGGGGACGAATCCGAGGTCCTCGATGACGCGGCGGATGGCCGCTTCCGTCATCCGGAAGGTGGCCCCCGCCTGACTGACCACGTTCTCTTCGAGCATCGTGGAACCCATGTCGTTGGCTCCGAAAAGGAGCGCCATCTGGCCGACCTTCTCGCCCTGGGTCACCCACGAAGACTGGATGTTGGGGATGTTGTCGAGGTACATCCGCGAAACGGCCAGCGTCTTGAGGTACTCGTGTCCGCCGGTCCTGGGGGCGCCAGCCATCTCGGTGTTGTCCGGCTGGAGGCTCCAGCAGATGAAGGCCGTGTAGCCCCCTCCGTTCCCCCGGGCGATCGCCCGATCCTGCTGCTCGCGGAGCTTGCGCAGGTGCTCCACGCGGTCCGCATAGGTCTCCACGTGCCCGTACATCATCGTGCAGGTGGTCTTCATCCCGAGCGCGTGCGCCTCTTCCATGACCTCGAGCCAGGCGTCGGACCGGATCTTGAGAGGGCTGATCTGTTCCCGCACGCGGTCCACGAGAATTTCGGCGCCGCCCCCCGGAATCGAATCCAGGCCCGCCGCCCGCAGCCGCACAAGCACCTCCCGCACGGGCATTTTATTGAGCGTGGCGAAATGCTGGATCTCCGGGGGCGAGAAACCGTGGACATGGATGTCGAAGGACTTCATGAAGCGCAGAAGGTCCTCGTACCAGTCGAGCTTGAGATACGGATGGTGACCGCCCTGAAGGAGAATCTGGACGCCCCCCAGCGCCTTCGTCTCGCGGATCTTCTGCGCCAGAACCTCGCGGGACAGGGTGTACTCCTCGGGGTGGCCGGGCGGACGGTAGAAAGCGCAGAACTTGCAGTACGTGATGCACGTGTTCGTGTAGTTGATGTTGCGATCCACGATGTAGGTGCAGACGGGGTCCGGGTGGAGCCTCCGGCGCACGGCGTGGGCGCCTTCGCCCAGCTCGGGGAGCGTCGCCCGCTCGAAGAGAAGGAGCGCCTCCTCGTCGGCGAGCCTTTCGCCGGCGCGGGCCTTTTCGATGACGTCACGAACACTCGTGGACATAGCGCGCAAAGAGCCGCAGCCCCGCCCGCTCCTGGGGCCCCAGGTCGTACGTGAGGCACTCCGTCAGGTAGGCGCGGCAGAACCGGGCCGACAGTCCCAGGCGTCGCGCCTCGCGACGGGCGATCGCCTCGATCCGTTCCTGTCCCCGCTCCTTGGCCGCGCGCAGCCACCGGCCGTACTCGCGGGCCCGGGGATCTCCGGGGCGATGGGCCCAGAGGGCGTAGACGAACGGACGTCCCGTGAAGGCCTTCCACTCGGTCCCGAGATCCAGGAACGGAACGCGCCGCGGGCGGAACGAAGTATCGCCGATCGTTACCGCCGCGTCAACGTCCGCGAACGACAGCCGCCCCCGCGAAGGGTCGCGCGTCACGTAGCGCGGCCGCAACCCGTAGCGGCGCTCCAGGATGATGCGGGCCAGCATGTTGGAGGTGCGGGAATTGCGGTCGAGCGCCACGCGGCGGACGTCGTGAACCTCCACGGCGTGATAGAGCCGCACGCTGTCGGTCTTCCCGGGCGAGGCGACCGCGATGCCGGGGACGTACGCCCAGCCGCGCCGGATCACCTCGACGGCCGGCACGAGGGCCACATCGAGCTCGCCCCGCGCCAGAAGATCGGCCAGCTCGGCCGGAGGCCGGAGCATGACCCCTTCGAGCCCTTCGATCAGGGGGCGGGAGTTGAGGTAGACCACGCACCCCACGCGGAAGGGAGGCCGTCCGATCATGCCCCCTCCCGTGCGCCCGGGGGCGGCTCCATGAGGCGGGTCTTGGCGTTCTCGTCGTCGGCCGGCCGCGGGGGCGACGCTCCGGGGGAGGCCTCCTGGGACATCCGCCGCCGGAGCATGGCGATCCGGGCGCGCGTCTCGGCGGCCCGTTCGTGGCCCGGGTTGGCGGCCAGGAACTTCTCCAGTCCCTCCGCCGCCGCCTCGAACTTCTTCATCGTGAAGCGCGCCTGCGCCAGTTCGGTGGCGTACTCGAAGTCCTTGGGATCGAGCTCCGCCGCGCGGGCCAACGCCTCCTCCGCCTGGGGGTACATGCCGATCTCGAAATAGGTGATCCCGAGATTGTAGAAGTAGTGGGCCTGGGTGGGGTCGATTTCCCCGGCCATCTTGAAGACCATGGCGGCGTAATCGAGGAGCCCCTTGCGGCGGTAAAGCTCGCCGACGTTGTTGAACGCCTTGTGGTACGTGGGGGCCAGGTCGATGCACTTGCGGTAGGCCTCGATGGCCGGATCGAGCTGCCCCTGCTCCGCGTAGGCCATCCCGAGGTAGGCCCAGGCGCGGTAGAACTTGGGATCGGCCTCGGTGGCGCGCTTGAAGCACTCAACTGCCTGGGCCAGCTCGCCCTTGCGGAAGTGCTCCGCGCCGGCGTTATAGAACCGGACGGAGGGCGATTCCTTGGCCTCCCCCATCAGCGGCCCCCCGCGATCCGCTTGAGGATCTCGCCGGTGCTCACGTGGCCCACGAGCCGGCGGCCGCGCAGCACGTACGCCCCGCGGGCCCCGGCGTGGCAGAGTTTCACGGCCATCTCCACAAGCGGCTCGTCCTCCTGGACCGTCCGAAAGCCGTTGGAGGCGATCACCCCCAGGCTCTCGATCGGCTGATCGGCGTGGGAGCGCAGCACCGCGTCGATCGGCTCGGCGGGGCGCAGGGACGCCGTCTGCGACAGCCGCAGGAGGTGTTCCCGGACCCCGAGACCCAGGAGCGACGACGCCGTCAGCTCCCCCAGCAGGTTTCCCTCGGCGTCCACCACGGGAACCGCGTCCAGGCGGTTGGCCGCCAGGATTTCGAGCGCCTTGGCGAGCGACGTCTGCGGCGTCACCGCGGGGATCGGATGAGCGCCCGGGGGGGACGCCGGACGGCCCGAAAGCTGGTCCACCAGACCCACGAACTCCTCGCCCGTGCGCGCCTGAACGGCCTTCTGGAGGTTCTCCTCCACGCTGAAGAGGTTGAGGAACTGGGCCAGGGTGTGCAGGTACAGGTTCGAGTGCTTCCGCGGGATGGCGAAAAGGACGATCAGGCGAATAGGGTTGCCGTCGGGGGCCTTAAAGTCGATGCCCTGGGGAGCGGTTCCCACCGCGATGCGGAAATCGGTCACCTTTTCGGTCCGAGCGTGGGGAAAGGCGCTCCCCTTGGCCATCGAGAAGGGCCCCAGCTTCTCGCGGTCGGCCAGGGCCGTCCGAAGCTCCGCGGCGCTCACCCCGGGGGTGGCCTGGGCCATGACCTCGATGACTTCGTTGAGCGCTTCCTCCTTTGTCCGGGCGGCCAGGCCGCATTTGACCAGACGGGGATTCAGCAGCGATGCAAGCTTCATGTGCGTGGGAGTGGATTATAGGAGTTCCGGGGACCCCCTTCAAGGGCGCCCCCCGGCGCGCCGGCGGGAACCGGCTTAGGCATGAATATTCCTCGACCGGAAGATCCCGAACGCCAACGGGATGAACCCCGCCATGTAGGCGGCCGGCACGGTCACGTAGAGAAGGCCCCGATCCACGTCGGGATTCCAGCTTGTCCGGGACCCTTCCGCGTAGAGGCGCAATTTTTCGAGCGCGTAGGGGGCGTAGTAGAGGAAAACCTTCCGCTGGGTGCGCTCGCTCATCATGCCGGTCACCACGTCCCCGAAGAGATAAAGAACCAGCGCGATGGCCACCGCGTAGCCGGACGACTCCGTCCAGGTGGACACCCAAAGCCCCAGGAATCCCGCCGCCAGAAAGGGAAGGAAGCTCACGAGCACCGCTTTGCGCGCGTGGGCGAGAATCTCGGCCGCGTCCCGGTGCACGATGTACTGGCTGTCGTCCCAGACGGGACCGAGATTCCCGCGGATCAGGGCATAGAAGGCGCTCACGTAGAAAACGAAGAGGTAGAGCATCGCCCCGAGGAGGACCACGACCAGGCACTTGGCGGCGAAGAAATCGGTCCGCGTGACGGGGCGCGTGAGGAGGTTCTTGATGGTTCCCCGGTCGAACTCTCCGGCGAACATCATGCTCGAGAAGATCAGAAGCACGAAGGTTGCGATCTTGAGCCCGAACGTGAAGCCGTAGGCGAAAAGCTGCACCGCGTGAAAGGATCTCCAGAGGGTTTCCCGCTGGCCCAGGAAGACCGGCTGGAAGATCTCGGCCAGGACCGTGGCCGCTCCCAGGACTCCGAGCGAAAGATAGAGAAACGGCTGGGCGAAGAGCTTCATGAACTCCGCCGCCGCCAGTCGCCCGATCCGCTCCATCATGGCGGGCCTAGTGCGAAAGAAAAAACTCCTCGAGGGTCTGCCGCACGGGGCTGAGCTCCCGAACGGCCGCTCCCGCCCGCACGAGAAGGGCGTTGACCTCCGCGAAGCGGGACGGGTCGCACTTGATCCTCAGTCCGCCGGCCTCGTCCGGACGGATTTCCTCGATCCAGGGCTCGCGCCGGAGCGCCTCCAGGGCGCGGTCCGCCGGCTCCGCCTCCACCCGCACGCCGCTGACCGTGCGGGCCAGGATCCGCGACACCGTGTCCTCGAGGATGAGCCGGCCCTCCTTGAGGATGCCCACCCGGTTGCAGGTGATCTCGACTTCGTGGAGCAGGTGGCTGGAGATGAGGAAGGTCACCCCTTCCCGCCGGTTCATCTCCCGGATCACGTGGCGGATGTGGTTGATGCCGTGAGGGTCCAGGCCGTTGGTGGGCTCATCGAGGAGGACCAGGCGGGGCCGTCCCAGAAGCGCCATGGCGATGCCGAGGCGCTGCCGCATGCCCTGGGAGTAGGTGCGGACCTTGTCGTGCATCCGGTCCCGAAGGCCCACGATCTCGAGCACCTCCTCGATCCGGGAGCGGGGGATCCCGCCGGCCACTTTCCGGAGGATCTCGAGATTGGCGGCCGCCGAAAGATAGGGATAGGCGGCCGGAAGCTCGATGAGCGCGCCCACCTGGCGCATGATCTCGATGAAATGTTCGCGGACGTCCATCCCGAAGAAGCTCACCCGTCCGGCCGTCGGGCGGACGAGGCGGAGCATCATTCTCAGGGTCGTGGTCTTTCCGGCCCCGTTGAGGCCCAGGAATCCGTAGATGTCCCCCTCGTGGACCTCGAGGGTGAGGTCCTGGACGGCCCGGAAGCGGCCGAAATGCTTGGTCAGACCCTCGGTCTTGAGGATCGCCGCCATAGGCGCGAACGAGTGTATCAAGGAGAGCGCGGCGGAGGGGAGAGAAAAGGATGCCGCGGAGAGCCTACTCGCCCTCCCCGGCGATCAGGCGGACGTAGTGGTCGCGCTTCTTCTCCCAGACGAAGAGGAGCTGGTAGAGGCGCCATTCGCGCCACTGACCCGCGTAGCTCGTGGCCCACCGCCGGGCGATCTCCTCGCGGCGCTCGGGAGGAACCGGGCCCCGACAGCGCTCCCCCTCGTACCAGACTTCCTTTTCGATTTCGTGGCGCTGCTCTTCGATGTCCCGGCGGGGGTTGCAGGAGCCCCGGCGCCGGAGGGTGGAGCGGACGCAGAAATCGATGAGCTCGCGGTCGGTGAGCTCCCCCCTCATATAGCGCCGCCGCGCAACCTCCAGGCCTGCGGCGCGGCCCTCCCGGACGACCTTGCGGATCTCCGGAAGGTTGTCGCGGATGAAGCGGTCGAGATCCCCCTCCAGCTCCTTGAGCTTTCCCTTGTTCCAGAGCTCTTCCAGGGACTCGAGCACAGTACCCATAGAATATCGACTTCCTCTATTATATAAGACGCCCGAGACTCGTAAAGGTTCGGCCGTTCCGGCCTCACCGGGTATAGCGGAACCCCCTTCCGCTGTATCGGCCTTCCGAGCCGACCCCCTTGAGGGGGTGGACGATGCTTTCCTTTCCCCGTTTTCCCGACAGGATCGCTCCCCTCGGATTCATTATTTAACGGACTTCCGGGGGGAGCCGCCTTTTCGGAGGGCGCCATGCCGCGTTCGAACGCCGTCCTTCCCGCGGTCTGCCTCTTCGTTCTCCTGGCCGCGCCCGCGGCCGCCGCCCAGACGGTCAGCGTCCGGCCGACCCGGGAGACGAGCCCCGCGCGCCATGCGGGGGACACCGCCGACGACACCTGCATCTGGATCCACCCGACGCAGCCCGAACTCAGTCTCATCATCGGCGACGACAAGGACGGCGGCGTGCTCGTCTGGAATCTCGACGGCACCGAGCGCCAGTACCTCGACGGCACCCAGGCGATGAACAACATCGACCTGCGGTACCACGTCCCCCTGACCGGCCGGTTCAGCGACGGAACGCCGCACGACCGGGTCGCCCTGGTCGGGGTCGGCAACGAAACCGATTCCTCGATCGTCTTCTACAAGGTGAACCCCTCGACCCGCAAACTCGAGCCGGCGGGCGGGATTCGCGGCCTGGGGCTCGTTCCCTACGGATCCTGCATGTACCGCAGCCCCCTCAGCGGAAAGTACTACTACTTCGTCAACGCCAAAAGCGGCGTCACGCAGCAGTGGGAGCTGAAGGATGACGGTTCCGGAGGGATCACCGGCGCCAAGGTCCGCCAGTTCGACGTGGGCGGCCAGACGGAAGGCTGCGTGGCCGACGACGTCCTGGCGAAATTCTACATCGGGGAAGAGGCGGTCGGAGTCTGGAAATACGGGGCGGAACCGGGAGACGGATCCTCGCGCACCCAGGTCGACCGGACGGGCTCCGGAGGAAACCTCGTGGCGGACGTCGAGGGGATGTCCATCTACTATACCTCGTCGGAAGCCGGCTACCTCCTCGTCTCCAGTCAGGGCAACAGCACGATCGTCGTCTACACGCGGGAAGGCAACAACGCCTTCGTGGGCCGGTTCACCGTGGGCGCCAACGGCACCATCGACGCGGTGACCGGAACGGACGGGCTGGACGTGACGAATCTCCCGCTCGGACCGGACTTTCCCAAGGGCCTCTTCGTGGTCCACGACACTTCGAATTCCGGCGCCACCGCGTCCAACCACAAGCTCGTCCCCTGGGAGTCGATCGCGAACGCCTTCGATCCCCCGCTCCGGATCGACACCGCCTGGGACCCCCGGCGGGTCGGCGCACCGTCCTCCGGGGATTCGGACGGCGACGGCCTGCCGGACTCCTGGGAGGAACGCTATTTCGGGGATCTGGACGAGAACGGCGCGGGCGATCCGGACGGGGACGGCTTCACCAACCTCGAGGAGTACGCGGCCGGATCCGATCCGACCGACGCGGCCTCGAGGCCGGGGACGCCCGCGGCCGGCGGCGGAGACGACTCCTCTTCGGGCGGCTGCGGGCTGACGGGCGGGGAAGCCCTTCTGGCCGCCGCCGGAATGGTGTGGGCGGGACGCCGCCGCGCCCGGAGAACCCTCGAATATCCGCGGCGCGCCTACTTCTGAAAAATCGGAAGGTACTCGCAGGGCATCTGCAGGATGATGAGGGCCATGGCGGTGGCGTAGGTCCTTCCCACGTCGTCCTCCCAATGGCCGTCCTCGAGCTGACTCCGCAGGATTTCCGCCTTCACCGACGGGTAATACGCCGCCCACCGGTCGCCGCCCGCCATGTACATGGCCTGCGCCGCGTAATAGTGGCCGTAGTAATAGTGCAGCTTTCCCGGCAGCAGCCCGTGCCGCCACCGCGGAAGCATCGCCAGCGCGGTCCGCACCTCCTGCGTGTCGTACAGCCCCGCCGAGAAGAGCGACACGATCCCGCACGCCGTCAGCGCGAACGACACCCGCGTGTCGTTGAAGCCCTGATCGTTGATCGCCTGGTAGGTGAATCCCCGCGGCGTGGCGCACCGGACCACGTACCGGAGCGCCCGGTGAATCGTCGAAAGCGGCACCGCGATTCCCACGTTGCGCGCCGCCCGCAGCGCCTGGAGCGTCGACACCGTCACCGACAGGTCCGCGTCCACCGGGATCGGCTGGTACCGCCAGCCCCCTTCCCGGTTCTGCGAGTTCACGATGAGCGCCACCGCCCGCTTGAGCTTGGGCTTGATCTCGGGATGGCCCGTCATCCCGTAGATCTCCGCCAGGAAAAGCGTCGCGAAGGCGTGGCTGTACATCCGCGAACCGGCGTGCGTGATGTACCCGTCCTCCTCGCGCACTTTCGAAAGCAGCCAGTTCACCCCCCGCTCGACGTTGCGCCCGTAGCGCCCGCGGCCCGGCACGTGGCCCGCCGACACGAACGCCATGCACGCCAGCGCCGTCACGTCGACCGACTCGTTCTCCTCGCCGAAATAGTCGTCGTACAGCTTGTACCCCACCCGGTTCGTCCACGAACCGTTGGGATTCTGCCGCGACGCCAGCCAGGCCAGCCCCCGGTCCACCGCCGCCTGCGCGTCCGGCCCGAACTCGGCCGTGGAGGCCCGGCGGACCGTCTCCGCGGAGGGGCCGCTTTGAACCGCCGGCGCCGCGACGGGCCGGGCCGCCCAGCCGATCGCGCCGCACAGGACCGTTCCCAGCGCCGCCAGCCGCATCATCGGTAAAACTCGATCCGCGCGTCCGCCGTAAACACCAGCCCCCCCGCCGCCGCGCCGCAGGCCGGCGGACGGTCGAAGACGAACGCGCTCTGAATATTCTGCACCGCCCGCCCGCTCCGATCAAGGAGCGTCGCGGCGTAGCCGTACTTCCCGCCCGCATCCGACGAAAAGGTCGCCACGACCAGGTGGTCCCGCGTCCGCATCGGCGGAAGAAGCGTCGCCTCCCGCCCCCCCAGCCGGGCCGTCCAGGACGTCGAAAGATCCTCCCGCCGCAGCGCCCGCACCGAAATCTCCCGATCCTCCTCGCGCGACACCACCCACACTTCTTCCGGCCCCGGCACCAGGAGACGCACGTCCCCCGCCGCCAGCCCCTCCCGGAGCTTCAGGAGCTTTCCCGTCCGGGGATCGACCAGCGCCACGAACGAGCCGCCTTCCCGCGAAGGCCCCGCCAGGACCAGAATCCCCTCCCCCGCCTCCACCGCCTGCGCGGGCAGATCCGTCGCCAGATTCACCTTCCACCGGAGCCGCGCGGAGGGCACGTCGTACCCCTCGAGCGCCCGCCGCTCCGCGTGCAGGACGAACAGCCCCTCCGAGGCGTACAGGACATCGGCCGCCAGGCGCGGCACCACGGGCGCCCCGACCGCCCACCGGCGCCCGGTCTCCGCCTCGAACACGTGAATCCCCGCGGGCGACACGGCCGTAAAGGCCACCGCCTCTCCCGCCGGCCAGACGGCCGACGCCGGAAGCCCGTTGAAGCTCTGCGTCCAGGCCGGACTCCCCCGCTCCAGATCCAGCGCCCCCACCCGCGAAATCGAGCCGTCCTCGGGATCCGTCGTATGGAAGAAAAGCAGCGTCCCCCCTAGGCCGAACCCCCGCATCCGCGCCGGCGCCCGATAGGTCCATTCCACCGCTCCCGTCGCGGCCGCCACCCGCGTGACCGAGGTCTCCGTGGCCAGAATCAGCGACTCGTCCACGAAAGCCGCCATCCGGAGCCCTTCGTCGAGCGCCGCCTGCCAGACCGGACCGCCCCGGTCCGGATCGAACGCCTTGATCCCGAGGCCGTAGTTGGCGAAGACCAGACCCGCCGCCGTCGCCGGCGGAGACCCGAGCGCCCTCAGAGGCTCCGCTTCCCGCCCGCCTTCGTCCGCGTGCGCGAAGACCTTCCGAAGCGGCGGCGCCAGCGCGGGAAGGGCGCCCCGGCCTTCCGCCCGCGCGTACCCCGGCGCCCGGCGGCGTCGCTCCACGAACTCCGCGACCGTCAAGGTCGTTCCCCCGTCGGACACCCGCGCCTCCGGGAACTCCCGCGCCATGCGTCGCAGAATCCCCGCCGCCGCGGCGAACCGGCCGCGCCCCTCGAAGGCGCGCACCAGACGCGCGCACGCCTCCGGCGCAAGCGCCGAAGACGGATACTCCCGCAGGAACCGCCGCAGCGCCGCGATCTCCTCTTCCGGCCGCCCCAGCCGCGCCTGCGCCTCCGCGGCCGTCAGGAGCGCCTCCTCGGCCGCCCGGCTGTTGGGATAACGCCGGAAGACCCGGTCGAACGCCTCCGCCGTCCCCTCCTTCCGCGCCGCCTCCAGCAGTTTCCGCGCCGCCTCCTCGCACGGCGCGTAGATCTCCCGCCCCGCCGCGGCCAGCAGATTCTCCACCGCCCCGCGCACCGCCTCGAAAACCGGCGTGCCGTCCATCACGGTCTCCCCGTGGCGCGCCAGGAGATCCTGATACTCCTCCAGCGCCCGCTCGGGCCGCCCCGCCGCCTTCCACGCGCCCGCCAGGAGGATCCCCGCCTGGGCTTCCGAAGCCGGATCGGGCGCCGCGGCTCGCGCCCGCCGGAAATGCTCCGCCGCCCGCTCGGCCCGCCCCGGCGTCCCCAGATCCCCCAGCCCCGCCTGCAGCGACACGGCGAACAGCCTCCGCCGCGCGGCCCGCCCCAGACGCTCTTCCTCCGGCCCCGCCGGACGGGCCGTCCGCTCCACCGCGCGCTCCAGAAGCTCGATCGCCTCCGACGCCCGCCCCGCCTGGAGGAACCGGATCGCCCCCCGGTAAAGAACCGCGGGATCCTGCGCATCGCCCTCCGTCGCCTCCCGGAGAAGCCGCTCGTGATCCCGCGGATCGTGATACACCCGAAGGACATCCTGCCCCGCCAGGATCACCGTCCCGTCGGCCAGGATCAGGTTCCCGCCCGAGAAGTCCTCGCCGGCCCCGACCGGCCAGACGAAAGACCGCTCCTCGTCGCAGGAGCCGTCCCACCGGACCCGGCGGAGCTTGTCCTCCGCGGGAACCCAGATGGCGTTCTCCGCCAGAATCCCCCGGCCCGTGCCCCGGAGATCCTCGCCCGCCACGGGCGGCGCCACGGGCTCCCCCGTTCGCACGTCCAGAAGCTCCAGACCCCGGCCGCCCACGACGAGAACGCCTTCGCGGGCCCCCCAGATCGACCGGAGCTCCCGATCCCGCGGCCGCTCCCACCGCAGCTCCCCCGTGCGCGCGTCCAGCGCGTAGAGGTACGGCGAGTCCGTCGGCGCCGCCGCCACGATCCCGCGGTGAGCCACCGGCGGGCCGTTCACCCAGCCGAGTTCGTTCTTGCGCACATAGACGCTCCGCGTGGGCCGCACCGGAAGCTGCCGGTACCGGTAGGCCCAGCGGAGACTCCCGTCCGCCTTGTCGAGCGCCGCCAGGACGCCGTGGTTGGTGGAGTAGAAAACGGAATCCTCCGTGACGCACACGGGGGAGCCCAGCGACTCGCGCGTCGAATTGCCGAAAAGGTTGATCTCCGTCCCCCCCGAGGCGATGAACGTGGACCACACGATCCGGCCCGTGGCGGCGTCCAGACACAGAACGTAGTGCTCGAAGGGATCCGTCGAATGCACCTGCCGGATCGCCCCCACGTAGAGCCGGTCCCCGTCCGGCACGGGAGGGACGGAAAACGTGGCGATCTCCTCGAGCGCCTCGCCCCGGGGCTTGCCCCCGAGCCTCCAGACCGGACGGCCCGTCGCGGCGTCCAGCGCGAAGAGCGCCCGGCGCGGGAACGGGAACTTCACCGTCACGTAGCCGAGCTGCACCTCCGCCCCGCCCGCCCACGTCACGAGGTTGGCGAAAACCCGCCCGTCGTGGACCGTGGCGGCGTAGATCACGCGGTTGTCGAACATGACTTCGCCGCCGGGAGGCGGAACCCGATACTGCCAGAGAATTTCCGGCCGGCGCGCGAAGAGGTTGTACGCGACGACGGCGGATCCGTTGTGGAGGAAAAGCACGCCGTCGGAGACGGCCGGGAAGAACGGCCGGAAGTCGGGGGTGAGGGCGAGTCCGGCCCCGCGGTGGAACTCCTCCGCCTGAACGCGGGGCAGGGACAGGGGCTCGGCCCAGGCCGGGCGGGGCAGGTCGGTCAGAGGCTCCGCCAGGCGCGTCCCGGACGGAGCGCCGCCGAGCATTTCCCATCCCGCTGGCTCCCGGGCGGTTCCGCGGGGGCCGGGCCGTTCGGAAGCCTGCGCGGCCAGTCCCGCCAGGAACTCCGCCAGCCGCACGGGACGGCCGCCCACGCGAACTTCGGCCCCCGGAGCCTCGCGGGCGACGCGCCCGGCCAGCTCTTCGAGAGCCGCCCGGTTCCCCGCCTGCGCCCAGGCCAGCCCCAGGCGCGCCCACGCCGGGGCGGCGGCCGCCTCCCCGGACGGCAGCCGCGCCAGGAGCGCCGCGGCGCGCTCGGCCCGCCCGGCGTCGAAGTGCAGGTTCGCCGCCAGCACGAGCGCCGGGCCGGCGAAGGAGCTGAAGGGATACCGCGCGGCCAGACGCTCCAGCGCCTCGACGTCGCCGGACCGCTTGGCGACCTCGAAGAGATGCTCGGCCGCGGGGTCGGCCCGTTTGCGATAGGCGGCCCGGCCCTCCTCGGGCCATTCGGCGATGCGGGCGCGGACGTACTCTCGGACCCCCCAGGCGCGCGCGCGGTCGAGCGGGACGACGGCGCCGGCGCCCTTTTCGGCGGCGTCCTCGTAGATCGCCAGGGCCTCCGCGTAGCGGCCCGCGGCGGCCAGCGCCGAGGCGCGCGAGACGAGCTGTTCGAGTTCCGGGTACGCGCGCAGGTGGGCCGTATTCTCCTGAAGCTCCTCCTGAGCCGCGCCGAACGCCGCCAGCGCGGCGGCCACCGCCGCTCCCAGGAGCGGTTTCCGACCCGTGCGCGTACCGTTCATCAGAGCATTCGGAACATCTTCCGCAGGATCCACTCGGTCGTGATGAGCAGCGCGAACAGGAGATACGCCAGGGGCGAATCCCAGAGGTCGTCCTCCTTCGTCTCGCGCAGCTGCTGCTCGCTGCGGCGGATCGTCTCGTTGAGCTCCCCCACCTGATCGATCGGGAAGTACCGCCCTCCGTAGGATTCGGCCGCCAGCGCCCGGAGGGTCCCCACGTCGAGCGTCGGATCGTCGTCCTCCCGGTCCGGGATGTAGACCGTGAAGCGCGCCGAAGCGCGGGAGCGCTCGTCGTCGCCGCCGGCCCAGACCGTGTAGGCCCCGATGTCGCCCGCCGGGAACCGGCCCTCGTAGTAGCCGTCGCGGGTCTTGTCCTTGTGCAGGGTGACCGGGACGCGCTCGGTCCGCGTGGGGTGGTCCACGAAGACCTCGATCGTGGGATCCTGGCGCGGCTCGAACTTCTCGTCGTAGGCGTAGGCGTAGATCTGGACGGTTTCGCCGCGGACGTAGCGGTCCTTGTCCACGCTCACGCGGTAGCGGCGGGCGCCGAGGAGCTTCCCTTCGCGGACCCAGTACATGACCTGCTGCCAGAAGGGGTAAAACCAAGGATAGTCCCCCGCCAGGCGCCGCCAGAGCCAGGTCTCGTCCGTGGCGCTCCAGAAGACGCGCCCGAGCCCCGCCCGCTGGGTGACGAAGAGGGGCGGACGCGAGGTCTCGCCGGGAACTCCGGCCAGCTCGACGAGCGGAGCGGCGCCGACCTTGAGCTTGCGCACCCTCTGGTACCAGCGCACGCCGGGCAGGCCGTCGCCGCGGCCGTCCCGATCCTCCCAGTGCTCCTGGTTGCGGTCGAGGTCCCCCTTGAACTCCTTGAAGAGCGTGACCGGATGCCGCCGCCCCTCGGGCGTCAGGACGTACGAGAGGGGCTGATCGTAGACCTTCTCGTGCTCGTAAAGGTCGCGGGACTCCTCGGGAATCACGGGCAGGAGGTTGGCCAGCGGGGTCCCCAGGAGCGCGCGCGGGTTGGCGGTGGTGCCCGAGATGAAGATGATCCCGCCGCCGAACTCGGTGACGAACGCCTCCAGGTGCTTGGCCGCGTCCGGCCCCAGCCGCGACGGATCCACGTCCCCGAAAATCACGACGTCGAACTCGAGAAGCGTCTTGAGATCCTTGGGGAACTCCTGCAGCGGCTGGCGGAAGAGGGGGTCGTCGGAAATCGTATGATCCTGGGCGAACCCCGGGTCGGCCGACGTCTGGAACGTCTGCGCCAGGATCTTCGGATCGCGGATGAGCGCGTTGCGGAGGAACCGGAACTCGTAGCGGGGGAGGTGATCGACGAAAAGGACCTTGATCTTGTCGTCGGCCACCCGCAGGCGGTGCACGAGGTAGTTGTTGTGGGCGGTGTTCTCGTCCGGCCGGGGCGCCAGGCGAAGCAGGAGGAGGTACTCGCCGGGTTCGCGGGGGCTGTAGACGAGGGTGACGGGCTGCTTCTGTCCGTGCCCCGAGAGCGTCACCGGGTGATCCAGCTCCTTGCGCGCCTCTCCCAGGAGGCGCTCCAGCGCCTGAGGATCGGGCGCCGGCTCGGGCTCCTTGTCTTTGATCGGCAGGACCCAGAGGCCGATCTCCGCGGGCTCGTTTTCGTAGCCGAAGCTCGTCACCTTGAGGTTGATGCGCAGCTGGTCGTTGGCCAGGACGGCGTCGCGCGCTTCCAGTTCCACGAGCGCCGCGTCCCGCGAGGCGTGGGGAACGCCCGCCGCCACGGTGTACAGCGGCAGGTACCGCTGCCGGAGCTGGGCGGCGATCTCCTGGGTGGCCATCCCGGCGTTGTTGCGGCCGTCGGAGAAAAGGACGACGCCGGCGATGTACTGCCCCTTGAGGGAGTTGAGGGCCCCCTTGATCGCGTCGCCGATGGCGGTCTCGGTGCCGATGCAGGCCTCGCGGGTGTAGCCTTCGAGGAGCTTGGCCCGCGACTCCTTGGCCGCCGCGGCGCTCGAGAAGGTGAAGTAAGCCACGTTCAGCTTCTTCTCCAGCTCGTCCAGGATCCGCAGCTCCGGATTCTCGAGCACCTTGCGGACGATGTCCGCGCGGCTGAGGCGGGCGAGCTCCGGCGGCGAAGAGACGCCCGTGACGCGGCGGATCGCTTCGCGCTCGGCGTCGGTCCGGAGCGGATCCGCCTTCTGCATGGAGCGCGATTCGTCCAGGAGGACCACGAGGAACGCGCGGCGCTCCTTGATCGTCTCGACGGTGAGCACCGGCCCCATGAGCAGCGCGAGGATGAGAAGCAGGATCGCTCCGCGCAGCCCGGCCAGAACGAGCTTGGGCGCCGCGCCCACGTCCGGCCGCTCCCGCCGGTAGAAGGCCCACGCCAGAAGGAACACGCCCGGGACGATCACGAGGAAGAAGAGCCACGCGGGCGGGGCGTTCTGCAGAGCCACGCCCACCTCGCCCGAGGACAGATCCACCCGGTCGATCCCCAGGAGGCGCGACCAGAAGTCGCTCCCCGCGGAGGCGTCCTGCGGCGGCCGGAAGGGGATCATTGCTTGCCCCTCCCGAAAAGCCACGCCAGCGTCGATTCGAGCAGAAGGAAGCCCAGAACGAAGTAGAGCAGATGTTTCCAGAGCCCCGACGCGGGCGGCGGGGCCACGTCGATCTCCTGTTCCCCTTCCTTCTTTTCGCCGCGGAATTCCACCTTGAAGTCGGGGAACCGCCGCTGCAGCTCCTCGCGCGAAATGCGCTCGAGGTTGCCCTCGGCCGCGTGGATCTCCTCGGGGGTCGGATTCCGCGGCGGAACGTTCACGGCGAAGTAGGCCAGGAGCCGTTCCTCTTCCTTGGGGGCCTGCCGGGTGAGCCGGTATCGCCCGGCGTGACGCACCCCCTCGTTGCGCAGGACGCGCGGGTCCTCCGTCCGGGCCCGCACCGGATAAAAGAGCCGGACGAATTTCTGGTCGCGCTCCGGGGCGCCCGCCGGAAGCGTCATCAGTCCCTCGTGGGGCGTATCCAGAATGAACGGCGGCTGGTAGAGCTCCACGGGCAGGTCGAACTGGAGAAGGTCGCCCACGAAGAGATTCCGGCGCGAGCCGGGGCGGGACGCCAGATACTGGCACACGTCCCAGACGAGGGGGAGGTAGGGCGGGTGCCCGGGGATGCCGAAGTTCCACTCGTCGTCGATCGACGAGGTGAAAAGCAGGACCTTCCCCTCCCCGAAAGGCTTCTCCAGAAGAAGGGGAGAACCGAAATTGTCGTCGAACGCGGCCAGAACGCGGTCGGCGTCGAAGTCGCGCACCTTGTAGCAGCGGTAGAAGACCAGTTCGTAGAGCGCGGCCCGGGCGCGCTTCTGGAAGGTGCGGAAGGCCGGGTGGGCGTCGGCGAAGCGGGCGATGCGCCGCTCCGTGCCGCGTTCCAGGCCCGGGCCGGGCAGCTCCCCGATCACCTCGTCGAGCGCCGCCGGCGAGAGCCCCCGCCCGCCGTTCCAGAACGCCTCGTTGAAGGACACCTTGTCCACGCGGTCGCCCAGGGTGATCAGAAGCCCGCCGCCGCGCTCGACGTACTTCTCCAGCCGCTCGACCTTCTCGGACGTGAGGCTCTGGACGTTGGCCAGGACGACGAAATCGTACGCGTCCAGCCCCTCGGCGTTGAAAAGCTCCGCCGTCTTGACGTCCGCGGAGAAAAAGAGTCCCTGGCCGGTGGGGTCGAGCGCCAGGACAAGCGTATAGGTCTCGCTCTGGCGGGGCGAGTCGCCGGGCTCGCCGTCCACGACGAGGCCCCGAAGCGCGCTCTTGACGTCCACAGCGAGATAGCGGTGGTCGTCCACGTCCAGGAAGTCCGGGTCCAGCGAGACGCGCACGAGATGCGACCCGGGCTCGACGAAGCCGTCGTATTCGAAGGTCACCGGGACCGTGGCCTGGGCCGGCAGCGAGATCGACTGGGTCTTCACGAACCGGTCGTCCACGTAGAGGGTGGCCTTGACGTCGGGCTGGGGGGTGGAGGAGAAGTTGTGGATCTCCGCCGTGAAGCGCGCGCCGCGGCGCAGCGTCAGGACCCGCTCCGAGGCGCGCAGGTCGACGACCGCCCGGTTGAAGGCGTCCGGCGTCCCGGCGTCGTAGAGGAAGAACCGCGTGTACTCGCGGCGGGAGAGCTCCTTGAGAAGGCCGGCGAAGCGGCGGGCCTCCTCCTCCTCGCGGAACTCCCAGCCGTTGCGCTGAAGGTCGGTGAACAGATAGACGCGCCGGTCGCGGTTGCGGACCTCGGGGGAATCGAGGAGCTGTTTGAGCGCCTGGAGGGTGGCGTGGACGCCGCTGGCGTAGTCGGACGGACGAAGCTCGTTGAGCGCGGCCTGGAGGCGCTCCTTCCGGTTGGCGCCGACGAGGACCGGCTCCGGATAGGCGTTCATGGGCAGGAGCGTGAACCGGTCCTGCTCGCTCGGGCGGATGTCCTCGAGCACCTTGAGGGCGGCCCGGCGGGCCACGTCGAGGGACGTGTTCTGCGCGCGCTTGTAGGCCATGCTGTAGGACGTATCGACGACGAAGAAGTGGTGGATGTCGGTGTCGGCCAGGGCCTCGACGGGGGCTTCGCGGAAGAAGGGCCGGGCCACGGCGAGCGCGAGGAGCACCATCACGAGGATGCGGACCAGAAGCAGCAGGAGGTTTTCCAGGCGCAGCCGGCGCTGATTCTTGCGCAGGGCCGCCAGGAGGAACTCCATGGCCGCCCACCGCACGCGGCGGAACTTCTGGCGATGCAGGAGATGAATGAGGATCGGGATCGCGCCTCCCAGCGCGAACCAGAGCAGTCCCGGGTTGAAGAATCCCATGGCTTACGGCAGGCGCCTCCGGATCGAGAGGCGGCCGGCCAGGTACTTCGTCAGTTCCACGTCCAGCTCCTGGTCCGTGGAAATCCGCACGTAGTCGATCATGAGTTTGACGCATCCGCGGCGGATCGTCTCGCAGAAACGGTTCACCTCCTCGAGATAGGCCTTCCGGAGCGCCCGCGGGTCGACCAGAAGCTTCGGGTGCTCCTCGAGCCCCTCGAAGAGCGTCATGCGCTCGAACGGAAAGGTCAGTTCGTGCTCGTCGAGGACGTGAAAGACGATGACGTCGTGGCGCTTGTGGCTGAAGTGCTGCAGGCCCTTGAGGATGGAGTCGGGCTTGTCGAAGAGGTCGGAGATCAGGATCACCAGCCCGCGGTGGCGGAGGCGCTCGGCCATCGCGTGAAGGACCCCGCCCAGGTCGGTCCGGTCCCGCGGGGCGGCGTGGGCAAGCGTCCCGAGCAGCGAGCGCATATGGCCGAGGGAGCTCGAGGAGGGAACGAACTGGCGCACCTCCTTGTCGAAGCAGACCATGCCCACGGAGTCCTGCTGGCGCAGGATGAGGTAGGCCATGGAGGCCGCGATGTAGCAGGCCAGCTCCAGCTTGGAGTGCTTCCCCCCGCGGTACTCCATGGACTCCGAGGTATCCAGCAGGATGTGCGCCCGAAGGTTCGTTTCGAGCTCGTACTCCTTGACGTAGAGGCGGTCCGACCGGCCGAAGACCTTCCAGTCCAGATGCTTGAGGTCGTCCCCCGGCGCGTATTCGCGATGCTTGGCGAACTCCACGGAAAATCCGTGGTAGGGGCTCTTGTGCATGCCGGCCACGAAGCCCTCGACGATGTGCCGCGCCTTGAGGTCCAGACGCGTGATCTTGTTGAGGACCTCGGGATCGAGGAATTTCGGCGTCGGCTCCGCCATGATTCACCCCGGGGCGGGGAGGCCGCCCGTCAGGCGCCGGTCACCTTGGGCAGCGCCGCGTCCTTTTCGATCTCCGCCTCGCGCGCAGGGATTACCTCGAGCAGCTTGTCCACGATCTTGTCCGCGGTGACTCCCTCCGCCTCGGCGGTGAAGTTGGTGACGATGCGGTGCCGCAGGACGGGCCGGGCGATGGCGCGGACGTCCTCGATCGTGGCGTACGCCCGTCCCTGGAGGACGGCGCGCGCCTTGGCGCCGATGACGAGGTACTGGCTCGCGCGCGGACCCGCCCCCCAGTGAACCCATTCCTTGACGAAATCGGGCACCCCGCCCTCGCTCACCCGCGTGGCCCGCGCCAGGGCCATCGCGTACCGCACCACGTGGTCGGCCGCCGGGACGCGGCGCACGAGCTCCTGAAGCCGCAGAATTTCCTCGCCCGAAAGCACCGTCGTCAGCTTGTGCTCGAAGACGGAGGTGGTGAGTTTCACGATCTCCAGCTCCTCCTCCTCCGTCGGGTAGCCCACGTGGACCATGAACATGAAGCGGTCGAGCTGGGCCTCGGGGAGCGGATAGGTGCCTTCCTGCTCGATCGGATTCTGGGTGGCCAGGACGAAGAAGGGCTGCGGCAGCGGGTGGCGCTTGCCGCCGACCGTCACCTGAAGCTCCTGCATCGCCTCGAGAAGCGCCGCCTGCGTCTTGGGCGGCGTCCGGTTGATCTCGTCGGCCAGGATGATGTTGGCGAAAATCGGACCCGGGATGAACCGCAGGGTCCGCTCGCCCGTGGACCGGTCCACGTCGATGACCTCCGTGCCGGTGATGTCGCTCGGCATCAGGTCGGGCGTGAACTGGATGCGGCTGAAGGAAAGCGAGAGCGTCTGGGCCAGAGTACGGACGATGAGCGTCTTGGCCAGGCCGGGGACGCCCACCAGGAGCGCGTGGCCGCGCGAGAAGATGCACGTCAGAAGCTCATCCAGAACCCGCTCCTGCCCCACGATCACGCGGTGAAGTTCGTTCTTCAGCGAATCGTAGGCGGCCTTGAGCTTGCGGATCGTCTCGACGTCCGAGGAAGAGGAGGCGTTCTGGGAAAAGGCGGCGGCCAGCGGATCCATGCGTTCCTCCGGCAAATGCGGCAAAGTCAACCTACCAGAAGATTGTACGGCCCACAACCGAAAACCGTGAACGCCCGCGCCGGCTATAATTGTGGAAGGAGGGACGGGAACGGGGTGGGACATGACGGGTCGGATCGGCCTTCCGGCGCTGCTTCTGCTGGCGATGGCCGCCTGCTCCGCCCCGGCCACGGCCGGCGCCCGCGCGGGAGCGGACCAGGAGGTCGCCCGCTCCATCAACTGGGAGCTCCGCAAGGATCCCCGATTTGCCGAGGTCGTGGCCTACTGCGTGGACGGCGTCGTGCGGCTTCAGGGACGGGTCGCCGACACGGCCGCGGCCCAGGACGCGCTGCGGCTGGCCCGCGCGCGCGCCCGCGGCGGCCAGGTCCAGCTTCAGCTCGACGTCCGCCCCCGGTAGTCCGGCGGGGACCGCCGATTGACTCCCCCCGGGGGTTCGGTTAGGATCACGTTTCCATGGCCGATTTCGCCTCCATCCCCGAGGTCCTCGAGGACATCCGCGCCGGCCGCATGGTCATCCTCGTGGACGACGAATCCCGCGAAAACGAGGGCGACCTCGTCATGGCCGCCGAGAAGGTCACCCCGGAGGCCGTCAATTTCATGGCCCGCCATGGACGCGGCCTCATCTGCCTGACCCTGACCCCGGAAAAGTGCGCCGCCCTGGACCTTCCCCCCATGGCGCCGCAGAATTCCTCCAAGTTCGGCACCGCCTTCACCGTCACGATCGACGCCGCGCAGGGGATCACCACCGGAATCTCCGCCCACGACCGCGCCCGCACCATTCTCACCGCCGTCGACGACCGCTGCGCGCCCGCCGACCTCGTGCGGCCCGGCCATGTCTACCCCATCCGCGCCCGAGAAGGGGGCGTCCTCGTGCGCGCCGGCCACACCGAGGGGTCCGTGGATCTGGCGCGCCTGGCCGGGCTCAAGCCCGCCGGCGTCATCTGCGAAATCATGAACGACGACGGCACCATGGCCCGCCTCCCCGACCTCCTCGCGTTCGCCCGCCGTCACGGGCTCAAGGTCGCCACCATCGCGCAGCTCATCGAGTACCGCCGCCGCAAGGAACGCCTCATCGAGCGCATCGTCGCCGTCCGCATGCCCACCCGGTTCGGCGACTTCCGCCTGCACCTCTACAAGTCCCGCGTGGACGATTACCTCCACGTCGCCCTCTGCAAGGGGGACGTCGGGGAGGAAAAGGACGGCGAAACCGTCGTCCAGACGGAACCCGTCCTCGTCCGGGTTCACTCCGAGTGCCTCACTGGCGATGTGTTCCATTCGCTCCGCTGCGAATGCGGCGAACAGCTCGAAGCCGCCCTCGGCATGATCGAGCGCGCCGGACGGGGCGTCCTCCTCTACATCCGCCAGGAGGGGCGCGGCATCGGGCTCATCAACAAGCTGCGCGCCTACCACCTCCAGGACGAAGGCCACGACACCGTCGAGGCCAACGCCCGGCTCGGCCTGCCGGCGGATCTGCGCGAGTACGGCACCGGGGCCCAGATCCTCTACGACCTCGGCGTCCGCAAGATGCGCCTGCTCACCAACAATCCCAAGAAGGTCCACTCGATCGCCGGCTACGGGCTCGAGATCGTCGAACAGCTCCCCATCGAAATCCCCCCCAACGAACACAACCGCCGATACCTGCGGGCCAAACGCGACAAGCTCGGCCACACGTTCCGCCAGATCAACGACCTCATCGAGGGTACCTGACCCGTGACCCCTCCTCCGCGCGGCTTCCTCTTCGTGGGCGGCCCCTGCGTCATCGAGTCCGAAGAGCACGCCCTCCGGCATGCTTCCGCGATCGCCGACATCTGCCGCGACCTCGGCGTGGACTGCGTCTACAAGAGCTCCTACGACAAGGCCAACCGCACCTCGGGGAAAACCTACCGCGGCCCCGGCCTCCCGGAAGGTCTCCGGATCCTCGAACGCGTCAAGGAGAAGCTCGGGCTGCGCGTGCTCACCGACGTCCACTCCCCCGAGGAGGCCCGCGAGGCCGCCCGCGTCGTGGACATCCTCCAGATTCCCGCGTTCCTGTGCCGGCAGACGGATCTCGTCCTGGCCGCCGCCGGGACCGGCCGCGCCGTCAACATCAAAAAGGGCCAGTTCATGGATCCCTGGTCCATGCGCAACATCCTCGAGAAGGCCCTGTCCACCGGAAATTCCGACATCTATCTCACCGAGCGCGGCACCACGTTCGGCTACGGCCACCTGGTCGTAGACATGCGGGCCATCCCCATCATGAAATCCTTCGGCCGCCCCGTCCTCATGGACGCCGGCCACGCCGTTCAGCAGCCCGGCGGCCGCGGCAACGCCTCCGGAGGCATGCGGGAAATGATCCCCGTCCTCGCCCGCGCGGGAGTGGCCGCCGGCGCCGACGGGCTCTTCCTCGAAGTCCACGAGGACCCCGACCGCGCCCCAAGCGACGGCCCCAACATGCTGCGGCTGGCCGATCTGCCGGACCTGCTCCGCCAAGTCCTGGCCATCCACCGAACCCTGAACGGCGCCTGACGGAACCGGTTACTCCAGAAGCTGTACCGCGATCCCTCCGGGCCCCGCCTCGTCGGACGTGAAGCGGACGCGCACGGGCCGCTCCCCCTCCAGCACGAACCGGCTCGACCCCAGGAGACGCACCCCCGGCCGGCTGGGACGCACCTCGACGGTCCGCCGCCCCTCGAGCCCCACCGCCCGAATCTCGGCCTCCACCTCTTCCCCCACGGACGCCGCCGCGCGCAGAATCCGGATCTCGAGCAGGGGCCGCTCCGGCACGTCCGGCTCGAGAAACAGCCGCCGCCCCGACGGACCCTCCTCGTCCACCAGCCGCCACGCCGCCGGCGGCTCCGGAACGGCCGCACGAGGCGCGCACGAACCCGCGCCTCCGACGAGCACGACCGTCAATCCTCGAAGGGCTCGAACCGCGCGCCGGCACACCGCGGACAGGGACATCGCAGAAGCTCGTCGATCTCCTCGATCCGATAATCCTCCGGCGAAGCCTCCAGGTCCGGGCGATCGCCGGCCTCCTGCTCACCGGGCCCGCCCACCGGCCCCCTCGCGCTTGACGTCGCATCCCCAGGGGCGCGTCTCCCGCTCGGCGGCGCGGCGGATCTCCTCCGCCCGCCGCGCCGCCAGGCGCTCCGCCGCGCGGCCGGCCGTCTCCGCGTCCGCCGCCGCCAGCGCCTCCGCCACCGCCTGGTGGAACCGCCGTTCCGCTTCGAACGTCTCCAGCAGACGCCCGATCTCATGACGCAGCTGCGCCCGTCGGCGCTCCAGCTCCGCCCGCAGCTCCGGCGCCGCCAGAAGCTCCGCCCCCTCGAGCGCCCGCTCCGCCTCGTGCGCTTCCCGCACCAGATCCGCCAGCGCCGCCGCGGACGCCAGGCTCCGCAGCACCGCCTGCCGCACGCCCGGATCGAGCGCCGCCACGCGCTCCACCTCCGCGCGCGACACCGGCCCCAGACCATCCAGCGGAGCCCTCCCGGGATCCCGCACGGCCCGTTCCCAAAGCTCCAGCCGCTCCCGGCGGCGCGCTTCGAACGCCTCGACCACCGCCGTGGCCCGCGATTCCGCCCGCATCGTCCCCGCGCCGATCGAAAAGGGGGGCACCAGCCGGTCCGGAAGCCCCAGCTCCTTGAGAAGATCGATTTCCTCCACCGGCCGCCCGTCCAGCCCCCGCACCCGCGCCGGCCGCCGGCATTCCTCCCGCGCGCGGTCGAGCGGCACCCCCTGCGCCGCCTTCTCCTCGAGGCATTCCTTGATGGCGCGGGCCCGCGAGCGCCGCTCCACTTCCTCCAGCGACTGCTCCAGCGCCCGGCAGGCGTCCAGCTCCGACCCCAGCATCGTCTGCGCCGTCACCCGGTAGTGCTTGATCGCGTCGCACACCGTGGGCGAGGCGTAGCAGGCCAGCACCAGCGCCGAGCCCGCCAGCTCCGCCTGAAGCGCCTTCAGGGTCCCCCCCAGGAACTCCTCCCGGACGTTGCGGTCGAAGAGACTCCGAAAGCTCGCCTTCACGTCGAACCGGTCGCAGGCGAAGTCCGGACCCACGGAGACCTCGACCGCCGCGCGCCGGGGCTTCACGTCCGAGTACTCCACGTCCGGCCCCAGCCGGCGCCGCCACGTCTTTTCGCGCTCGAGGAGATCCTGCGGCCAGAGAACCCCGAGCGCCAGCAGACTAATCACGTTCCAGCTCCCGGACGAGCGCCTCCCGCGGCGTAAGCCCCCGGAAGATCCGCCCGCCGACCACCATCGTGGGCGTCACCGAAACGGCGTACTCCTCCCAGAGCGGCGACCCTTCAGGCACCCGCTCCACCAACAGCCCCGCAAGCTCCCGCTCCTGGAGCGCGCAGAACCGGCAGCCGGGCCGCGCGAAGTAGAGGATCGCCGCCCGCTCGCGCAGCGCTTCGACCGCGGCCACCGCCCGCCGCAGCCGCTCCAGGCGCCGGCGCTGCCAGTCCACGTAGGCACGGGCGTTCTCGGGGCTGGGATCCTCGAGGAGCCGCCGCACGGGGGCGGGCGCGGCGGAATCCGTCCAGAGATCCTCGACGGCGCCCGCGGCCGGCCGCGCCTTCGTTCCCCAGAAATCGACCTCCCGGCCCTCGAAAAAGCGCCCCGCCCCGGGCCCGAGCGCCAGGAACGCGATCACCGCCCGCACCGCAGAAGCTCCCCGACCGGCGCCGCGGTCCCGCAGGCCACGTGGATCCGCCCGCCGCGCCGCACCGCCACCGCCGGAAGCTCGCGCAGCCCCAGGCGCTCGGCCTGCCGGAGTCCTTCGGGATCCACCACGCGCACCTCGCCCGCCGCGGCCGCCGTGGAAAGAAACCCGGCCGAAGGTTCGCGCGCGCCGAAGTAGCGTTCCGCGAGCAGGACCGGCCGCGCGCGCCGGCCCCCGAGATCCCGGAAGAGCGCCGCCCCGTCCGGCGAATCGGGCGAAAAGAAAATCCAGACCTCGGGCTCCTCGGAGGGCCCGCCCAGGAGAAGCGCCGCCAGGAGCGTCCACCGCATGGAACCGAACCTCCTTTCCCATCCGAAGTGCGGCGCCCGGACGAAGACTCGACGCTTTCGTTTTCTCGGTCGAGTTCTCGCGGCATCCGGCCACGCCCAAGCGGAGGACGAGAGCGCGATGTGGAGCGTCAAATCCGGAAAGCTCTACTGCGGCCCCGAGCCGGTGCCGGTCCGCCGGGTGGTCGTGGAGATCGTCGCCGGCCGGACGGAAGGGCCGATCGACGAGGCCCGGGCCCGGCACATGCTGCGCCTGGAGCGGGCGCTTTCGATCCGGGATCTGGCGGGCGGCCTGACCCGGCCCCCGCGGGGGCGGTAGCCCTCCCGTTCTTTTCCGTTTTCGACGCCGGCGTTCCCTCGCGGAGCGCCGGCACCGCCGCCAGGGCGGCTCCGCTCCTCGGGGGGCGGTGCCGGGGCGGAAGCCCGGCATCGCTTCCTGGAAGGCGATGCCTTTCCGAGGAGGAGGACCTCCATGAAGAAGGCCGTCAAGCGCCTCTTCGAGGTCACGGTGGACTGCGTCATTTTCGCCCTCCCGAAGCTGGTGGGCTGGGCGATCGGACGCCTTCACCGCTAGGTTCCGGGGCCGCCCGGCGGCCCCTTTTCGGCGTCATGAAGCGCGAATTCGGTCGCTACGAACTTCTGGAGGAGATCGGCCGGGGCGGCGCCGGGGCGGTGTACCGGGCGCTCGACCGCGAACTGGGCCGCGTGGTGGCGCTCAAGACGCTGCGCGATCCCGAACCGGGCCCGGCGGCACGGGAGCGTTTTTTGCGCGAAGCCCGCCTGGCCGCGCGCCTGGAGCATCCCCACATCGTGCGGATCTTCGAGGCCGGCGAGCACGAGGGACGCCCCTACTACACGATGCCGCTTCTCGAAGGAGCGCCGCTCCGGAGCCCTCTGGCTCCCGAGCGCGCCGCCGCGCTTCTGGCCCCGGTGGCCCGCGCGGTGGCGCATGCCCACGCCGCCGGGGTGGTGCACCGCGACCTCAAGCCGGAGAACATTCTTCTCTGTGCCGGAGGCCCCGTCGTCACCGATTTCGGAACCGCGCGGGCGGAAGACGACGTGCGCCTGACCGAGACGGGCGAGCTTCTGGGCACGCCCGCGTACATGGCTCCGGAGCAGATCGCCGGCCGCGCGCACGAAGCGGGCCCGAAGGCGGACGTTTACGCCCTCGGGGCGATTCTCTTCGAGCTGGTGACGGGGCGGCTTCCCTACGAGGCGGAATCGTTCCTGGAGCTTTCCGCGCGGGTGCTCCACGATCCGGCTCCGGAGGCGCCGGGACTCGACCCGGGACTCGGGGAGCTGATCCGTCGCTGTCTGGAGAAGGATCCGGAGGCGCGCCCGTCGGCCCTGGAGGCGGCGGACGCTCTGGAGCGGCGGGCGGCTTTCTCCCGGGAGACGGCCGGACGGCGGCCCCGGGCGGCGGCGCTTCTGGCCGGCGCGGCGGCCCTGGCGGGCGCGGCCCTCTGGGCGGCCTCGCCGGCGCCGGAAGACGCGCCCGGCGACATGATCCGGATCCCCGCGGGGGTGTACATGATGGGAGATCCCAGGCTCGGCCGGCGCCCCGTGGCGCTGGAGGAGTTCTGGATCGATCGTTTCGAAGCGCCGGCCCGCGCGCAAGGGTATTCGTATCTCGACGCGGCGGCCTGGTGTCTCAAGCAGGGCAAGCGTCTTCCCACGGAGGAGGAATGGGAGGCGGCGGCGGGCGGGCGACTTTTCCCCTGGGGCGAGGCGGCGGACCCTTCGCGGGCTTCCTGCGGGGGCGCGCGCGGGCCCAATCCGCGCGACCGGAGCCCCTTCGGCTGCCAGGACATGGCGGGGCATCTGGCGGAATGGACGGCCACGCCCGGCGAGGTCGTTCCGGAGTCCCGCGTGGTTCGGGGCGGGGACTGGCAGTCCGGCCTGGAGGGATGCACCACGTGGACGCGGCGGGAGCTTCCGCTCGCGCGACGGCTCCCGACGCTCGGCGTGCGATGCGCGCGGTCCGCCTCTCCACCCGCGAAGGCGAGTCCCTGAGCGCCCGCCGCCGCCGGACGAACGCTAGACGATCCGGAACCCCTCGAGGCCGGGCTCCGGATCCTCCCAGGAAAGCTCGATCTTCGACACCTGCGCCCGCGGCGGGCCCTGGGCGCACCAGCGGATCATCCCGTCCACCGCCTCGCGCGGGCCCTGAAACACCGCCTCCACCCGACCGTCCGGGAGATTGCGCACCCAGCCCGACAGCCCCCGCGCCTGCGCCTCCTCGCGGCACGTGGCCCGGTAGAAAACGCCCTGCACCCGCCCCGAAACGAAAAGATGCGCGCGAACCATCCTCACATCCTGCGGAGCACCCCGACCACGACCCCTTGGATCTTCAGGCGTTCGGGACGATCGACGAAAAGCGGATCCACCGAAGGATTCGAAGGCTGAAGCCGCACGCCCCGCCCCTCCCGGTAGTAACGCTTGAGCGTGGCCTCCCGGCCGTCCAGAAGCGCCACCACCATTTCGCCGTCGCGCACGTCCGACCGGCGCTCGACGATCACGAAGTCGCCGTCGCAGATGTGATCCCCGATCATCGAGTCCCCGCGCACCTGGAGGGCGAAATACTCACGGCCCCGGCGCAGAAGACCCGCCAGGTCGAGCTCCTCCGGCTGGGCGATCGCCTCCACGGGGCGTCCGGCCGCGATCCGCCCGACGACCGGCAGCCGCCGCGAAGGAATGAGCACCTCGATCCCCCGGCGGCGGTAATACCCGCGGCGGATGTGCCGGGATTTCTCCAGACGCCGCAGATGTCCCAGCACCGTGACCTTGCTCAGCCGGAGATGGTCGGCCATCTCCTGAAGGGTGGGCGAACAGCCCTTCCGGGCCGCGTAGTCCTCGATGAACCGGAGCACCTCGAACTGCCGGGGGGTCACGGCGAATCCTTCTTCTCCGGCGGGCGCTCCGCCTCGTCTTCCTTGAAGCTGCGCTGAAAGCGGGCGGGCTTCGGCGGCCGGCGCTCGGCGGCCGGTTCGAACCCCCGCAGGGGCACCTTCTTCAATCCGGGGGGAACGTCGAACTCCTCAGGGGCGACCGGGCCGCTCCGCGCCGACGATACCTCGAACTGCTCGACGACCCGCTCGAGGAAAAGAACGTACCGCACCGTGGCCCGGGAGGGAAACCCTCCCAGCTCCCGAAGCCGCGGAAGCGCTTCCGGAGGAAACGCCCCCGCCGCGGCGAGCGCCTCCCAGTACCCCTGGGCGTCCCGGACGGCGGGTTCGCCTTCGACCGAAACGCGCACGCGGTCGCCGTTGAGGATCACTTCCCGCCGCCCGTCCCGCGCGCGCACCTCCACGCGCGGCGGCTCGGCGTAACGGTCGAACCCCTCCAAAAGCGCCGCCAGCTCGCGCTCCTCCGCCGTGCCCGGTACCCGGTCCCGGCACGCCTGGATCCCGTCGAGGGCGGCCTTCCGGACGGCTTCGACCTCGTCGAAGGTGTACTCCGAGTACTCGCCCGCGGCCAGGTCGATCTTCACGATCGTCCGCCGGTCGGGACGGATGATCAGACGCTGGGCGAACGTGCGATCCTCGATCGCAAGGTCGTTTCCCCGCAGGCGCACGGTCTCGACCCGCCGGTACTCCCGCCGCCGGCCCAGAAGATCGATGTGAACGGCGTGCACGGTCCGCTCGACGATGAGCCCCGGCGCGGAACCGTTGCCGGAAGCGGCTTCCTGCGCCGCCCCGGCCAGGAGCACGCAAAGACCCAGCGTTCTCATTCGTACCTCAGGGCGGCCACGGGTTCGAGGCGCGCCGCCCGCCGCGCCGGAACGAACCCCGCCGCCACGCTGACGAACACGGAAAACATCAGGGCCCCCGCGGCCAGACCGGGCGAAAGATAAAAGAGATCCGTCTCCGTCGGCAGGTCGAAGACGCGGCGGGCGATCGCGTTGAAAATCCGCCCCGCCAGCGCCCCCGCGGCGATCCCGAGAAGACCTCCGAGAAGACCGATTCCGCCCGCCTCCAGGAGGAAAAGCCGGCCGATGTCGCGGTCCCGGGCGCCCAACGCCTTCATGATACCAATCTCGCGGGTCCGCTCAAGGACGGCCATGGCCATGGTGTTGGCGATCCCGAAGAGCGAAACGATGAGCCCGACGGCGCCGACCGCCGCCATGAATCCTTCCACGACGAGAAAAACGACGCCGACCATGCGGATCATGTCGGCGGCGCTGAAGACCTCGTAGCCCGCGTGGCGCAGCCGGCGGGCCACCTCCTCGGCCTGGCGCGGATCCTTCGCGCGGACGACCGCGGCGGCGTGCGTTCCCTTCTTGTACGGGACCCAGGAGAGAAGCCCTCCCCGCGTGGCCTCCCGCAGCGCCGCGGCCGCCGCGGCCGGAAGCACGATCCGCCGGCCTCTCAGGCCGATCGCCGACGGATCGAAAACGCCGGCGCAGGAAAACTCCAGCGGAGCCTCCCCCTCGCCCTCGCCGCCGGGCCTGCGGAACGTGACGCGCGCCCCGACCGCGGCCGCCGGTTCCAGCCCCAGCTCTCCCTCCACCAGCGGCGCGGGCAAAAGACAGGCCCGCGCGGACGGCTCCGTCCAGAGCGCCCCCGCCACCAGCGCCTCGCGGTAGGCGGCTTCCTCCTCCGGAAAAACGCCTCCCACCGGCGCCAGAGGCAGCGACCGCGACCGCCCCTCCGCCTCGATCGCGCATCCGAGGAAGAAGTCGAGATCCGGCGCGGCCGAGGCCACTCCCGGCAGGGCCGCCATCTCCCGGATCTCCTCTTCCGTGATCGGCAGGAGCTGCGCCCCCATGGCGAAGGGCATGCGGACCCTCGGACGGCCCCCCCGTTCGGCCGACGCGCGCGTCACGTGAAGCGTCCGCAGCTGCTCCTCGCTCTCGAAAAGGCGCCGCACCTCGCGTTCCAGCCCGAGCCCGAGCGACACCATGAGGACGAGCGCCGCCACGCCCACGACCACTCCGGCGGACGTGAGCGCCGTCCGGCCCCGCCGGCGCCGCAGGTTCGTCCAGGACATCCCCAGCGCGTCAGCGAGCCTCATCGCGCACCAGGCGGCCGTCCCGCAGTTCCAGAATCCGCCGCGCGATGGAACCCGCCAGCGCGGCGTCGTGCGTCACGAAAAGGATCGTCTTCCCCTCCAGGCTCCGGAAGAGATCCATCAGTTCCCCCGCGGTGCGGGAATCGAGGTTGCCGGTGGGCTCGTCGGCCAAAAGAAGCGGCGGGTCGTTCGCCAGGGCCCGCGCCACCGCCACACGCTGCTGCTCCCCGCCCGAAAGCTGCCCGGGCCGGTGTTCCCGCCGCGCCGAAAGCCCCACGCGCTCGAGCAGCTCCTCCGCCCGGCGGCGCCGCTCCCGCGGGGCGACCCCCGCCCAGACGAGCGGCAGCTCCACGTTCTGAACCGCCGTCAGCGTGGGCACGAGATTGAAGAACTGGAAGACGAACCCCACCGACGACCGCCGGTACCGCGCGCGTTCCTCCCCGGAAAGATCCCCGAGCGGACGGCCGCGGAAGCGGATTTCCCCCGACGTGGGCCGGTCGAGGCCCCCGATCAGGTGAAGGAGCGTGGACTTTCCGCTGCCCGAGCGGCCGACGACCGCGACGATCTCCCCCTCCTCGAACGAAGCGCTGACCGAATCGAGCGCGGTCACGACCGTTTCGCCCATGACGTAGCGGCGCGTCAGCCGCTCGGCGCGCAGGAGTTCACCCATCGGCCGCGCCATTCCACCAGAAACGACCCCCGACCGCCAGCAAGAACGCGGGTTGACTTCGCTCGCCGGGCTCCTCTATCATGCTTTCATGATCCGGAAAACGCTGGCGCTGGCGGCCCTGGCGCTGGCCGGCTGTTACACCGAGGTCTATCGGGAACCGGCCGCCGTTCCGGCGGGCCCTCCCCTCACGCGGGACGAAGTCGAGCGCCTGGCGGCGGCCGGAGTGTCGGAAGCGGTGATCCTGGAGCTCGTCGAGCAGCGGGGCGCGCGGCCGCTTTCGGCGGACGACATCGTGGCGCTCAAGAAGGCGGGCGCCTCCGACGCCGTCGTCCAGAAGATGATCGCCCGGGAAACCAAGGAGCCCGAGGTGGTCTACGTGGAGCGGCCCGTGTACTACCGCTCGTACTATTATTACGACCCCTGGTGGCCCCATTCCTGGTACTGCGGGCCGGGCATCGGCTTCAGCTATCACTACTATCGGTGGCGGCCCCGGGCGGGATTCGGCGTGCGAATCGTCCGCTGATCCTGCTTGACAGGTCCCCGCGGCCGGAGGTAGACATTAGCCATGGCCGCCCGGGAATCGCGCAAATCCGCCCGTTACAAGATGACCTTTCCTCAGAAGATCGTGGGCGAGCCCATCATGACCAAGCTCGCCCAGGACTTCAACGTCACCTACAACATGATGCGCGGCCGGATCAGCGAGAAAGGCGCCTGGCTCGACGTGGAACTCATCGGGCCGGCCCGCAACATCGAGAAAGCCCTCAAGTACCTGTCCGAGCGGGGCGTCACGATCCAGCCTCTCGAGGGATGAGGCGCCGTCACGCCCCCAGCACCTTGCGCGGCTGAAGCAGACCTTCCCGAACCTCCCCCACGCCGAGGAACCGCGGCCCGCAATAGACGCGCACCCGGCCCGCTCCCTCCCGCTCCACGGGACGCCCCGCGGCGAACCGGCCCGCCTCTTCCGTGGAGAGGCGCGCCTCGGGAAGATGCAGCACCGCCGCGTCCGGCGGCAGGAGCTCCGGCCCCGCATCCTCCACCCGGAACGGCCCGATCGCCGTGCGCCGCAGCTCCACCACGTGCCCCCCCAGATCGCGCGCCAGCGACCGCACGTAGAGGCCCTTGGAGCCGCGCACCCGGAAACGCGCCCGCGGCGGGTCGTACGAAAGAAGCGCCAGCTCCGCCACCCGCACGCGCCGTTCCGGCGCCTCCACCGCCCGGCCCTCCCGCGCATATTCGTACAGCTTCCGGCCCCGCACCTTCACGGCCGCGTAGCGCGGCGGTTTCTGGGCGATCTCCCCCACGAAGCGCGCGGCCGCGCGCTCCAGCTCCTCCCGCGAAGGGACCGGTCCCGTCCCGACGCGCGCCCCCTCCGCGTCGTCCGTCTCCGTCCGGACCCCCAGCTCCACGGCGAATTCGTACGTCTTCTCGAGATCCTGGAGGAATTCGAGAAGCCGCACCGCCTTCCCGAGCCCCACGACGAGAAGCCCTGTGGCCATCGGATCGAGCGTCCCCGCGTGACCCACGCGGCGCTCCCCCCGCGCGCGGCGGATCTCCTGCACGACGTCGTGCGACGTCTTCCCCGCGGGCTTGTCCACGAGAAGAATGCCGTCCATCGCGCCCCCAGAATACCCGGCCGCCCCGGCGCCGACAACCGCGCCCTTTCGGCCCGCCGCCGGGTACAATGCGGCCACGATGCTCTACGTCCTCGGAACTCCCATCGGAAACCTCGAAGATCTCTCGGAGCGCGGCCGGCGGATCCTCGCGGAATGCGACGCGGTCGTGAGCGAAGACACCCGGACGACCCTCAAGCTCCTGGGCCGCTGCGGCCTGCGGAAGCCCGCCCTCGCCTACTTCCAGCACAGCCCGCCCCGGCGGCTCCAGGAGATCCTCGAACGCCTCCGGCGCGGGGAAAATCTCGTCCTCGTGACCGAAAGCGGAACCCCCGGCGTCAGCGACCCCGGGGCGCGCCTCGTCGAAGCCGCCCTGCAGGAAGGCGTGCGCGTGGTTCCCGTTCCCGGCCCCTCGGCCCTCGCGGCCGCGGCCAGCGTCTCGGGCTTCCCCGCCGACTCCTTCCATTTCGCGGGCTTTCTTCCTCGGCGGCCCGGCCGGCGGCGGAAAGCCCTGGCCGCGCTGGCGGCCCTCGACGTTCCCCTCTTCCTCTTCGAAGCCCCCCATCGCGTCGTCGAAACTCTTCAGGATATTCTCGAGGTCCTGGGGGACCGCCGCCTGACAGTCTGCCGGGAACTCACGAAGGTGCATGAAGAGGTATGGCGGACGACCGTTTCGGGCGCCCTCGAACGCTACCGCCGCGAAGCGCCGCGGGGGGAATTCACGCTCGCGATCGAAGGGGCCCCGCGCCGCGCGGGCTCACCAGAGGAGCTCGAGCCCGAACATCCCGGATAACCCGAGCACGCTCTCCCGCCGCCCGCCGCGGAATTCGGTCGAGGCGCCGTCCAGCGACGCCCCCGCCCGGATCCGAAGCGCCTCGTGAAGCTGAAAGGACAGCGCCCCCTCGGCCGAGAAGGCCGGCCCCGTGTCGTCCGAAAGGTCCAGGCCGTGGCTCTCCCAACGGATCGCCCCGACCGACACGGCCGCCGCGAACGACAGCTCCTGCGTGAGATCGAGGCGCAGCCCCAGGCCGCCGAACAATCCCCGGATGAGAACGTGCTCCTCGCCGGGGCCGGGAACGTCCGAATTGTCGTAATCGTAGTGCCGGTAGGTCACGCTCAGCGAAAACCCGCGCCCGATCCCGAGCCCGTAGCGCACGTAGAAGCCGAGATCGTTTTCGAGGTCGAGATCCGCGTCCCACGCCGTGTAAAGGACGCCCAGGTCGAACAGGCTGTGGGCGGTCACGTATTCCATCATCGTCCACTCCCGCCCCGATTCGGCGGAGTCCTGCCCGGGCTCCTGGGAGAGCGCCGTGGGAAGGGGAGCGTCCGCCCGGAGCGGAGCGGAAAGGGCCAGCGCCAGGACGAACGACATCATCGCCGATTCTCCAACCTCGACCCCTTACCGATTAGATCGGCTAAAAGCCGATTTCGATGGAGAGCCGGAGCGAGAAATCGTGGTGGGTGCGGGTCCGGTCGCCGTTGAAGTCGCTCCGCAGAAGGTCCGCCTCCCCCGCCGCGTGCAGGCGCGCCCAGGGGGAAAGCCGGAACGTCCAGGCGGCCTGGAAGGAAAAAAGCGGACCCGTATCCCCCTCCGCGCCCGGAGCTTCGGAGGCGAAACGGATCGCGCCGGCCCCCATCCGCACCGAGGGGCGCACGGCCGGGTCGTCCAGCCCGAAATCGTAGCGGAATCCCGCCAGGTACGCCTGCACGGTCGCCTCTTCGCCGGACCGCTCGTCCTCGGTCTCCCAGCGGCGAACCTCGGCGAAGAAGGCGTTGCGCACGTAGAGCGCCGCGCCCCACCCGGCGCCGTCTTCGAGCTCGAGATCCCCATCCCAATGCGTAAGTCGGGCGTGAAGCTCCACGGCCAGGTCCTCGTACCAGACGCTCGCGGGCGGCCGGCGGCCGCGGACCTCTTCCAGACGCCGCCGGAGGGCTTCGAGCCGCTCCTCGGTGCGGCGGTACTCCTCGTTATGGCGCCGCGCGGCTTCCACGTCCCCCCGATCCACCGCCTCCCGGATCCGATCCTCGAGCCGCTCGAGGCGCACCTCGAGTTCCGCGGCGCGCCTTTCGAGCGCCCGCTCGTCGGCCGGCAGAGGCTCCTCCTGGAGCGCCAGGACAGCCGCCCAAAGGAGCGCGCTCATGCGTCCTCCAGCCGCCGCGCCAGCCGGTCGAATTCGGAATGCCGGAGCGCCCGGGCCACGTCTCCGCCGAGGTACGGGATCGTGGCCAGGACGGGCCGTCCGGTTTCCTCCTCGAGCGCCCGCGGATTGAGCCGCTCCGCCAGCCCTTTCCGGAAGGGGGCGTGGTAGTTGAGAACCAGCCCCAGGACGTGCAGGCCGTACGCGCGGGCGGCCAGGACGGTGAGGGCCGTGTGGTTGATCGTGCCGAGAGTCGGGCGGGTGACGACGAGGACCGGCAGCTTGAACCGGGCGGCCCATCGGGCCACGGGCAGACGGGGCCGGACGGGCACCAGGATCCCCCCGACGCCCTCGACGACGAGCCGCTCATGGCGGCGGCGAAGCAGCCGCCAGGCGCGCGCGACCGCGTCGAGATCGACGGGCCGCCGCTCGAGACGCGCCGCCTCGCTGGGGGCCAAGGGCGGCCGATAGAGGGCGGGGGTAACCAGCTCCGGCGGATCGCCGGCGCCGGACGCCCGCAGAAGAAGTTCGGCGTCCTCGGAGACCCACCGCCGGCCGCGGCGGACGGCTCCGGTGGCGAAGGGCTTGAAGACGCCCACGTCGGCGCCGCGGCGGGCCCACGCGGCGGCCAGGCCCGCGGAGACGACGGTTTTCCCGACCCCCGTGTCGGTGCCGGTGACGAAGACGGCGCGGATCATTCCGCGGACTCGGCCCCGTCGGATTCCTCGGCCTCCTCCGGGGCGGCCCCCTCGCCCGAAACGGGAGCTTCTTCGCCGGGCGGGCGCACGTCCTTGAACCACTCGCGGGGGAAGCGGCGCGTGTTTTTGCACTCGGGGTAACCGGTGCAGGCGATGAATCCGCCGCGGCGGCCGTAGCGGATGCGCAGCGGCCGGCCGCATTTGTCGCAGTCTTCCTTCCAGTCCTTGGGGATCTCCACGCGCTTGTTGCCGCGCGGGAGGGACTTGGTCCCGCGGCAGTCCGGGTAGCGCGTGCAGGCCAGAAAGCGGCCCAGCCGGCCGGACTTGATCACCATGGGCGCGCCGCACTGGTCGCACTTTTCGTTCTTGGCCTCCTCGGACGGCAGATGCTTGATCCCGCGGCACTCGGGAAAGCCGGAGCAGCCCAGGAACCGCCCGTACCGGTTCCAGCGCACCAGCATGGGGCGGCCGCATTTGTCGCAGACCACCCCGGCCGCTTCCTGCCCCTTTTCGCTCTCCATCTCCTCCTTGGCCCGGTCGAGGTCGCCGATGAAGGCGTCGTAAAAGCGCCGCAACACGTCCACCCAGCGCTCCTTGCCCTCCTCGATCCGGTCCAGGTCCTTCTCCATCCGGGCGGTGAAGCCCGTGTTCATGATGTCGTTGAAGTGCTTGACGAGCTTGTCGTTGATGAGGATTCCGAGCTCGGTGGGGAAGAGCTTGCGGTCTTCGAGCCGCACGTAGCCGCGTTCCTGGATGGTCGAGAGGATCGGCGCGTAGGTGCTGGGACGGCCGATGCCGTAGCGTTCGAGGGTCTTGACGAGGGACGCCTCCGTGTACCGCGGGGGCGGCTCGGTGAAGTGCTGTTCCGGGAGAAGCTCGACTAGGCGCGGGCGGTCCCCCGCCGCCAGCGGCGGCAGGATCTGATCGTCCTTCCGGAGGGCATGGCCCCACACCTGGGTGAAGCCGTCGAACTTGAGCTCGCGCCCCTTGGCCACGAAGGTCGCCCGGCCCGCGCGGATTTCCGCCTCGGTCAGGAGGTACTCCGCGGGCTTCATCTGCGAGGCGACGAATCGCCGCCAGATGAGCCGGTAGAGGCGGAACTGGTCCTCCGTGAGGTACGGCTTGAGGTCCTCCGGGGTGCGGTGGACGTACGTGGGCCGGATCGCCTCGTGGGCCTCCTGCATCCCCTTGCGGCGGGCGCGCAGGATCGGTTTTTCGGGAAGATAAGATCCGCCGAAGCGTTTGCCGATGAGGTCGCGCACCTCCGCCAGCGCTTCGTCGGCCACACGGAACGAGTCCGTCCGCATGTACGTGATCAGGCCCACGGAGCCTTCGTCCCCCAGCTCCACGCCCTCGTAGAGCTGCTGGGCCACCATCATGGTCCGCTTGGCGGAGAAGCGCAGCTTGATGGAAGCCTGCTGCTGAAGGAGGCTGGTCGTGAAGGGCGGCGGCGGGGGCTCCGACCGCGCGCGCGACTGGACCGAGACGACCTCGTAGGGGACTCCGCGGAGCTCCTCGACCAGCGCCCGCGCCGAGGCTTCGTTGGAAATCGGCACGAGGGGGCGCTTGTCCGTGGATTCGCTGGCGAGCCCGATCTCCTTGCCGTCGAGCCTGACGAGGGCGGCCGTGAAGGCGGCGCCGTCCTTGTCGAGGCGGGCCGTGACCGTCCAGTATTCCTCGGGCTTGAAAGCCTGGATCTCCCGCTCGCGCTCGACGATGAGCCGCACGGCCACGGACTGCACGCGTCCGGCGGAGAGCCCCCGGCCCACTTTGCGCCACAGGAGCGGAGAGAGCTTGTAGCCCACGATGCGGTCGAGAAAGCGCCGGGCCTGCTGGGCGTTGACCCGGTGCATCGAAATCGAGCCCGGCCGGCGGAAGGCCTCGAGCACGCCGCGCCGGGTGATTTCGTTGAAGGTGACGCGCTTGGCCTTTTCTTCGGGGATCTTGAGCGCCTCGATCAGGTGCCAGGCGATGGCTTCCCCCTCGCGATCCGGGTCCGGCGCCAGGAAGACGGAAGGCGCGCTCCGGGTGGCCTGCCGGAGCTCCGTGAGGATCTTGCCCTTCCCCCGGATCGTCTGGTAGGTGGGCTCGAAGTCCTTTTCGACGTCGATCCCGAAGGCCCGCTCCGGAAGATCCCGCACGTGTCCCATGCAGGCCTTCACCACGTAGCCGGAGCCGAGGATCTTGTTGATGGTCCGCGCCTTGGCGGGGGATTCGACGATGACGACGGGCTTTCCGGAGGGGGCGCGTCCCTTCCGGGCCGCGCGGGCCGGGCGTTCTCCGTCGCCGTCCCCGGAGGCGTCCGCGGGCGGCAGGGCCTTTTTTCGCGTTTTTCGGGCCATGACGGCGAGGATTATGGCGCGCCTTTCGCGGCGATGTCAAGCCGGAATGCGGAAACGGGCGGCTCAGTGGGCGAATTTGTCGCGCCAGAGGGCCCGCAGCGCCATGACTTCGGCCACGACGTCGTCCCGCAGGGAGACGAGGCGGCGGGTGACGTTCCGCAGCGCCTTTTCGGGAAGGAGTCCCCGTTCGCGCACCTCGTGCAGGGCCTGAAGCGCCTTGTGGGTGGAACGCAGCGCGCGCTTGAGGTAGGCGATCGAAAAGCCCAGCTCGGCGTCGTCCAGGCGGCCCACTCCGGCGGCGATGCCCGCGCCGGCGAGATACGCGTTCAGGACCAGCTCGTCCACGGGCTTGGGGTCCCGCTTGCGGCGGCGGGGGCGGCAGAGACGGGCCACGCGCTGGACGTAGGCCCCGAAGCGGACCGCCTTGCGGTAGAGGGGGTGATGCTCGAATTCCTGGAGCGCCGCCAGTTCCGACTCCAGGGCGTCGATCCGGCGCAGCATCCGGCGGGTTTTGGGGCTGCGGAGGAACTCCTCGGCTTCGTATTCGTCCAGCGGGCGGAACGCGTCGGGCATGGGACGGCGGTTATAGATACTCGCCCCTGTTTTGCGGGGCAAGCAAAATAGATGTAGAATGCCCGATCATGCTGAAAGAGCTTCTCCCGCGGCTGTGCGCCGGCGAGTCCCTCACGGCCGACGAGGCGGCCGCGGCGATCGGCGAGATCATGGACGGCCAGGCGACGCCCGCGCAGATCGCGGCGTTCCTGACGGCGCTGCGGATCAAGGGCGAAACCGTCGAGGAAATCGCGGGCGGCGCGCGGGCGATGCGGGCGCGGATGGTGCGGGTGGACGCCGGGGACGGGGTGATCCTGGACACCTGCGGCACGGGAGGGGACGCCCGGGGGACTTTCAACATCTCCACGATCACGGCGATCGTCGTGGCGGCCTGCGGGGTGCGCGTGGCCAAGCACGGCAATCGCGCGGCCAGTTCCGCCTGCGGAAGCGCGGACGTGCTCGAGGCGCTGGGAGTCCGGATCGACCCGCCCCGGGAACGGCTCGAAAAGATGCTCCGGGAGATCGGCATCGCCTATCTCCATGCCCCGCAGTTCCACCCGGCGATGCGCCACGCGGCGCCGGTGCGCAAGGAACTCGGATTCCGGACGATCTTCAATCTTCTGGGGCCGCTCTGCAACCCGGCGGGCGCGAACGTCCAGATCGTCGGCCTTTTCTCGCCGGCGCTGTGCCGCCCCTTCGCGGAGGTCCTGCGGGCGCTCGGAGCCCGGGCGGCGGTGACGTTTCACGGACACGACGGGCTCGACGAGCTTTCGACGACGGGAGACAACCGGGCCGTGGAATGGCGCGACGGCCGGATCGCGGAGTTCTCGATCGGGCCGGAAGCGATCGGGGTTCCCCGGGCGCGGCTTTCGGATCTGGCGGGCGGATCGCCCGCGGACAACGCCCGGATCGCGCGGGAGGTGCTGGGGGGAACGCGGGGGCCGCACCGGGACGTCGTGCTCCTGAACGCGGCGGTCGCGCTCGTGGCGGCGGGGCGGGCGGCCGATCCGCGCGAGGGCGCGCAGCGGGCGGCCCGGGCGATCGACGAAGGGGCCGCGCGCCGCACGCTCGAGGCGCTGGCGGAAGCGTCACGCTGATGGCGGCCCTCCGGGATCCCCGGTTCTGCGCGCTCTGCGGCGCCCCGATGCGCCGCGCGGTGCCGCCCCAGGACCGGCGCGAGCGGCCCGTCTGCACCGCCTGCGGGTTCGTCCACTACCTGGATCCCAAGGTGGCCTGCGGCACGATCGCGGAGAAGGACGGGAGGGTGGTGCTCGTCCAGCGCGCAATCGACCCGCGCCGCGGCTTCTGGAGCTTCCCCTGCGGCTTCATGGAGGTGGACGAGACGGCCGAGGAGGCCGCGCTCCGGGAAACGCGCGAGGAGACGGGCCTCGAGGTGGAGCTCGGCCCGCATCTGGGAACCTATTCCTATCCGGACAGCTTCTACGGGGGATCGATCGTCGTCGTGGTCTACCAGGCCCGCGTCGTGGGCGGGGCGCTCCGTCCGGACGACGACGCCTGCGACGCGCGGTGGGTGAGTCCCGCGGAGATCCCCTGGGATCGCCTGGCCTTCCGATCGAGCGAAGCGGCGCTCCGGGACTGGCTGCGCCGGAAAGGCCCGCCGGGCGCGTAAACCGCCCCCGGCCGCGTCGGTCCGTGACGCTGGATCCGGACGTGGCGGCGTTGCTCCGCCAGAGGATGAAGGAGAGGGGCCTTTCGTTCAAGGCCGCGCTCAACCAGGCCGTTCGCGAAGGGCTCCTGAAACCCGCGCCGCGCCGCTACCGCCTCAAAACCTTCCGCATGGGCTGCCGGGCGGAGCTCCGGCCGGACAAGGCCCCGGCCCTGGCCGCGGCGCTGGAGGAGGACGAGATCGTCCGAAAACTGATCCTCCGGAAGTGAAAATCATCGATGCGAACCTGCTCCTGTACGCGGTCCACAGGGACGCCCCGAGCTTGCGTTCCGCGGGAACGGGTCTTAGAATCGCCTGCCCATGCTCAAGGTCAAGATCTGCGGCGTGACCCGCGCCGCCGACGCCCTCCTGGCCGCCGCGGAAGGAGCCGATTATATCGGCCTCATCTTCGCCCCCAGCCCCCGCCGCGTCGAATCCCGGACCGCGCAGGAGATCGTGCGCCAGCTTCCCCGCGGCGTCGAACCCGTCGGGGTCTTCCTCGACCAGCCGATCGACGAGGTCCGGCGCGTTCTGGAGATCACCGGCATCCGCATCGCCCAGCTCCACGGCCGCGAAACCCCCGAGTACTGCCGCCGGCTCGGCGTCCAGGTCATCAAGACCTTCGATACCTTCAGCGAGGACTCCCTCGAGCGCCTCAAGGCCTACGACGCCTTCGCCTACCTCCTCGACGTCCCCAAGGGCGCCGGGGGGCGCTCCCGCATCGACCCCGACTGGGCCCGCCTGGCCAAGCGCCACGGCCGCGTGATCCTGGCCGGCCGGCTCACGCCCGAAAACGTCGGCGACCTCGTCGCCCGGGTGCGCCCCTTCGGCGTGGACGCCTGCTCCGCCACCGAAAAGGCCCCCGGCGTCAAAGACCCCGCGCGGCTCCGCGACTTCATCCGCGCCGCCCGCGAGGCCCACCGCCAGAGCACCCGCATCAAGGTCCGTCTCCGGTAACCCGCCGTGAAGTGGCCCTACCCCGACCGCCGCGGAAAATTCGGACCCTACGGGGGCCGCTACGTCCCCGACACCCTCATCTCCAACCTCGAGGAGCTCGAGGCCGCCTACGCGAAGGCCCGCCGCGACCCCTCCTTCTGGAAGGAGTTCCGCCATTACGCGGAACGCTACGGCGGGCGCCCCACGCCTCTGTTCTTCGCGGAACG